>JAUXGE010000149.1 GCA_030622435.1 Planctomycetota bacterium | reverse complement strand
CGTCTGCCCGATGGTAGTCAGCCGATAAGTGCCACCGATTTCGACCCGGTAGTCAATCAGAACCGTCTGTCCATCGGCGATTCGCCCGGTGGGCACGCGATGAATTTCGATGCGGTCACCAACCTTATGCACTGTATAGTCCCGGGTCTCGAAGTACACGGTGATGCGGTCGTCGTCCCGGACGACGATGGAACTCATATCCACCCGGGGCTCGGTTAGAATCACGGGAGCCGGCTCGCTGAAAATGTGCGCTTCATCGAACCTCTCGGCAGCTTGATACTGACCGACGCGGTCTTCCGCGTCTAGGTGAAACGAGTAGTCGCTCAGGAGCATCCCCCACGGGTTGGTTCTGCGGTAGTTGAAACTCGCCCGGGTCCCGAGCCGATCGATCTCTGCTCCGGTGTCGAAATCCTGAGTCAAGCCGGACACGCTGAATTGAGATAGCAGGTTTTGATACAAACGGTGCTCCAGCGATGCGAAGAGGGAATACGAACGTTCGCCGATGGGCTCCAGGTCAGTGAGGCTGCCCTGCGTCCGGTCGATCATCTCGAACCTGTATCTGGATCGCAGCCGATCGGTGTGTTGCAAGCGGAGATTCTGTCGCCAGCGAAAGCGCTCGAGGTCGAAGAATCCCCGCTGGTTGCGGTAGTTCACATCCGTCTCGAGCCAACTGCCGAAGCCTTGGCCGAACTCCCAGCGATGCTTCAGCTTTACCTCATCGGCGTCGTAGTCCCGGTCCCTCGGTTCCTCATCCACCGTTTCGTGCTTGTAATACAGCGATAGGACGTTGCGGTTGCTGAACCGGTAATCGGTTTTGAAAAGAACCCTCGTGTTCTTACGGCGATGATTCTCCTCTAGATCACCGAGCGGATCAAAGCGTACATCCGTATAGTCAAAATGGAGGCTAGTGGGCATCTTGTCGTCCACATACCGCCACACTACCCCGTAGTCAGTCGTCGTGGTCTCCAGGCTGGACTGGAATGGTCGAGGTTCAAGCGACTGGTCACGACGGGCGCGAACAAACCCGCGGATGTTCCGCCGCTTGAGGATCTCCCCCTGCGGGTTTCGCCCCGGCAACCGCTGACTGGATTGGATGACATAGCTGTTGAGGAGCCTTGCCCATGATGTGGCACGTCGCCGTAGTTATCGGCATTATTCCTTTGGCGCAGATCGACCCCCTCACGTACGTCAGCTCGTTGTCTGAGCAATTGCGCAGCCCGGCGCGGGTTGCGGTGGCGGTTGACGGAAAGGTGCTGGTAACTGACACGTTCCACAACCACATCGCCCGCTACAACGCGGGCGGCACCCTGCTCGGCACTTGGTCGGTGCCGGAAGGGCCGATTGGGGTTGCGGTTCATCCGACTAACGGGAACTACTACGTTTCCCTACGTGATGAGGGGAAGGTGGGGATATACGTCTACGACGACATCGCCGACGAGTTCAATCGCACGGGGTTCTTGGGCGATGGTGAGGCAATGGTGACCTTCGTGCGCCCCACCGACATCGATATTGCTCCGGCCACCGGGCGCATCTTCGTGGTCGATCCGGAGGGGGACCGTTGGTACATGTTCAACGCGGAGGGCACGTTTCGGGCTATGGGCGGCGTGCGCGGCGAACTGAACGGACAGCTCAAGTACCCCAGCGCGATCAGCGTGGATGAAGCCCACAATCGAATGATGATCGCCGACCACGACAACTTCCGCGTGCAGATCTATACACTCACCGATGACGGCGAATTCACCTATGCAACGTTTGAACGGAAGTTCGGCTATCGCCTGAAGTACCTGCTCGACGGCACGTTGGAAGGTTGGATGCCCCGGCCGTTGGGGCTGGCGGTGGACAGCACCGGCCGAGTCTTCGTTTCCGATGCACTGATGGGTACGGTACGCGTCTTTGACAGTGCCGGCGTGGACATGGGCAAAGTCATCGACTATGGCCCGGCCCCTGGGGGCCTACAAACTCCCGTTGATCTCACCTTCAGTCCCGACGGTTCCCAACTGTATGTGGTCAGCACGGGATCAGCGAGCGTGGAAGTATATGGTGCGCCGGCGTTGGGGCGAGCAAGCGGCGGGGCAATCAGTGCTAGCCGGACCAGTAGCGTCCCACAGAGGGGGACAAACGAAAGTCAGTATGACCAAGTTCGGCGTGCGGAAGCGCGCTCGTCTCCCGGCGAGCGGGACGCCCGCGGACGCACCGCCAAGCCCGGCTTGCGAGGCGAGGCCCCGCAACTGCAGATGGACGGCGTGATTGCCACTACCGGGTTCGGCGGTCCGCACATGGTCGAAGGACGAATAATTTGCGGGCGATGCCACGGCATTCCGGATCTCCCTGGTGGTCATCTGGGGATCGGCGCCGGCCAGGTTAACCTGTGCATATCCTGCCACAACGGCGCCGGTCAGGCGATGGACCTACCGCTTCACGGTTTGGACCTGGCTGATCCATACGGCACGAATCCGGATGCTCTGGACGGCTTTGGACGGTCACACGCCTGGGGTGTTTCTCCAGTCAATGCATCCGCGGACTCGGTGGGGCCGGTAGCGGATGGCATAATGGATCACTTCATCGACGGTGCTATTATCAAGTGTGCCACGTGCCACGATCAGCATAGCAGTGACGCGGATTCTCCTTACCTGCGGATGGTTAATGATCACGACCAGATGTGTAAGGAGTGCCACGCTGCTCGAGATGAAGGCTTGGGAGAACTCGGGACGCATCCGGTGGGGTTTGATTATCCGGGTGGCTCGGGTGAGTTTCCGGTGGATGGAAGCGTGACGCCCCTGGAGATCAAGGGAGGGAATGTCGAGTGTCAGACCTGCCACGCTACGCATCATGCGGATTCCGGTGGGGCTAACGATGGCGAAGGCGACGGCATGCTCCTTCGTGATGCCAATGATGAGTCACTCTGCCTTACCTGTCATACGGAACACGTTGGCCACACACCGGGCGGTCCCTGGCAGCCGACGTGCGGTGACTGCCACGTCACCCACGATCCAGACAACGAGAACCTCTCCCTTGTAGGCGCCCAGGTCAACGGAACGTCGATGACGTTTCAGGACAACGACCTGGGGGCCAACGGCCTACACGATTTCATTCATAGCAACCACGATCCGGTGAGCTACGACGGAATGTGCGAGGTCTGTCACACGGACACGACGTACCACCGCAACACGGCCGACGGCAACCATACCCACTTTGTGGACATGCTCTGTACCGACTGCCACCCCCATGGTGGCGGATTCATGCCTGCCGGGGGGGCGTGTGATGCGTGCCACGGCCAGCCGCCCGATGGAGCCGAGTTCCCGAATACCGCCGGTGCACACGCTACGCACATGACGGCTGCCAACGGTCCCAATATCGCGGAGTGCTCGGCTTGCCACGCGCCGCTGGAGAACGGCCTGCACTTGAATGATCTGGCGAGCTTCGCCTCCGGGGTTGATGTGAACGTCAACGGGAACATCGACCTCGACGAGACGGATGTCTGCGATTCTTGCCACAGTCCCGACGGTCCCTTCGATGGGGTTGCGGAAGCACGAAGTAACTGGGCAGCGGGCGCTGCCGTGAGCTGCGAGGGCTGCCATGATAATGGCACCTCGACGATTCAAGGGGTTAGTGCTCCCCCAGTGGCCGGTGATAACGTGACCTGGGGCTACTTTGCAACCGGCCACGGCCGCGGCGCGATGGTGCCGTGTGCCGCCTGCCACGACGCCGGCGCGATCCACTTCGACGGCCTCAGTCGGACGTACACGGCGGCGGCGGACAACTATCAGGAGGGTTTCCGGCTCGAGAGCGTCGGCGGATTGCCGCCGTTGGAGGTTCCGCGCAGCGGAGCTGATTTGTTGAACCCGTACGACGATCCGCCCTATTGGGAGCTGTGTTTGTCGTGCCACGATAGGTACGGGTTGTTGGGTGGTCCGACCGCTCCGTTGGGGCCGTACTATGGCGCGGAGTTTGGGACGAATTTCCGCAGCGATCCCAGTGTGATCATTCCGGATGGGTTGGGAACGGACATTGCCCCGTACTCGATGACCGGGGCCACCAATTTCAATTCCCATTACCGGCACCTGCTCGCCCCGCCAGCGAGCAGCGATACCGATCACGATGGGGTCGTCGATTCCTTTGGTACGTGCATCGACTGCCACAACGTTCACGGGAGCACGTCGCCCGCGATGGTGCGTGACGGGAAGCTGATCGGGATGGAGCCGGCGCTGAACTTCACTTACGTACGCTATGACCGGCACGATCCATTCGCCGGCGGCTGCGAGGACCCGATCATCATGACGTCCGCGGGCGGAGTGACTCTGGCGGAGAGTCACGGAGGGGTGATGCGCTCCGATTCCGGCCCGGCGGCCAACGGGATCTGCAACTTCTGCCATGCCAGCGGATCCACCACGGACGACCCCGAGTATGTTATCAACTGCTATACTCCGGATGCCGTCGATTACTACCGCAACCCCCTGGAGATAAGCGCTTCGTGCGTGACCTGCCACGGTGTGCCTCCGGAGACCGGGGCGCACCTGACACATTTTGGCGGAGATCCGGACCTGGCGGCGTACGGTACTGCTGACAACCTGTCGACTCCGTCGGCGTATACATTCCAATGCGGTAGCTGCCATCCGCTGGCATCGACGTCCCACTTGAATGGGACCGTAGACGTCGAACTGTATAACGGCGCCGCTCCGGCCGGAACCCTGAAGAACCGAAACCCATCGACCGCGAGTTATACTCCGGGTGGCACACCGTACACTGATGCTGATGGGATTCCCTACACGCTGGGCACGTGCTCCAACGTATACTGTCACAGCGAGACCGAATGGTCGTCGCCGGATCCCATCTCGGCGCCACTCTTGGCCCCGGAGGGCTGGCCTATCTTGGACGGCAACGGTAATCTCACGTATGACCCGTATACCGTTACCGAAACTACGGCCTACGCAAGCGTGAATTGGGGGGACTCGGCGCTTGACTGCAATGCGTGTCATCGCAACGGCCCGCAAACAACATATCCTGATGTTCAAGCCGCCGTGGGCAACTCACATGGGTGGCTCGATGATTATGGCTATGAGGATCTACATGCGTGGAGTCATGGCTATGATCCATTGACCTGTCGTGTATGCCACTATGGCACGGTCACGGCGGCGATGACCTGGTCGCGGGACGCCGCAGGCATAACTTCTTACGACGATGTCCCTATCGCCGACAAGTCCTATCATGTCAATGGTGTCAAGGATGTGGCATTTGATACGGTGAATCCGGTTGTCTTCAGCAGTAGTTTCGACCTCACCGGCATGACTTACGACCCCGTTACCAAGGTGTGCGCTTCGACGCCGTGCCACTTGAACCAAACGGACCCGGAGTGGGGCAAGCCCTACCGCTATTATAACAGCCTGGAATGCGATCAATGCCATCGCTACGGTGGTCCCTGGCCCCCGGGCGAACGAGGTGGCATTGGGGCCACAGCAGACCGAGTGGACCATTCCGCTTATGTTGACCAGGACTGCCTTGACTGCCATGGGGATGGGCCGGTGAACCACGAGCGGGTGGAGCGGATCTTGCGGCCGGAAGGTTTGAAAGCGCCCAAGAGGTAGCTGAATCGCGGCTGATCGTGACTCGACAATGGTTCGTGCTTCCGTTTGCGGCGGGCACGGCGATATCGATGATGCAACCCGCCCGCCAGCGGCAGAGCGACAACCCGGACGCGAGACGGTACTTCGACTTCACCCTCTATCGGTGCATTTCGGTTCAGGGAAAGATGCGTTCGCGAATGCATGTAATAGTCGAGATACGAGCGCAGGATACGACAGAGATCGCACGCAATGTAAGTGGTTTTCCATTCCCCGAGAGACCTTCAACGTGGTCATCTACTCGTTCATCGAGTTGTTCAAGATCGTCTTTCCGGTTTTCTATGTCGTTCCCTACGTGGCTCTGCTGATCGTCGGATGAAACGGTGCATCCAGCCAACCCTTGAACTTGACGGCTATTCCGCTACGCTGCATAGCCGCAGGTGAACGCAGGTGTTCCCGCCGTCCGTAGGTCTCGGTAACGGGGCACCGCCTGGTTGTGATCGCGCATGGTAACGCTGGACGGCATCATCAACTTCAACAAGTCGGTCGGTATCACGTCGGCCAAGGCGCTGTACAAGGTCCGTTCGATCACACAGCAGCGTAAGAGCGGGCACGCCGGCACGCTCGATCCCGGTGCGTCCGGCGTGTTGGTCCTCTGCCTCGGCAAGGCGACAAAGCTCGTCGAGTCGATGATGAACCTCCCGAAGGTGTATCGTGCGACGGCCCGGCTGGATGTCACGAGTGAAAGCCATGACAGCGATCGACCTGTGACTCGCGTGGATGTGGTACGGGTGCCGCCTGTGGACATCGTACGGACGGCGTGTGCGTCGTTCGAAGGAGTGATCGAGCAGGTGCCGCCACAGATCAGTGCGATCAAAGTCGGTGGCCAACCGGCTTATAAGCGAACCCGGCCTGGGAAGCCCGTCAGGCTCGAGCCCAGGCCTGTCCATGTCTACTGGCTGCACGTTCATGCCTTCGACTGGCCTTCGATCGACTTCGAGGTCTGTTGCGGCCGGGGCACCTACGTTCGGTCGCTGATCCGTGATCTGGGCGAGAAGCTCGGAACGGGCGGGTGTCTGACCTCCCTCGAGCGGCGTCGCGTCGGGCCATTCGTCCTGGACGAGGCGTGGACTGTGGAGGCCCTGCAGGAGGCATCCGGGCCGGACGAGTACGTCATCGAGATTGACCGAGCCCGTGGTCTGCTGGATTCCTGCGCGGATGACATCCCTCTGCCTCCGTCCGGTGCATGATCGGGATTCGCCCCACAATCGGCGATACGGTCGGGATGCCTGTCTCCTGTCGGTTTGGTTAAGAGTCTGTCCTACTTGGCGGTGCGGCAAGCTCCCGAAGCCTGAGATGCGCCTGTTACAAGCCGGTGCCGGAATCCGAAGGGCAAGTGCATACGCTGCATCTTGTGCCATTGCGTCTCCGGGTGCCTTATACGGTGTGTGTACGGGTGATCATCGAATCCCTGGTTGTCCCCGCAGTCAAGGCCTCTTCTCGTGAGTTCCTCACCTGCTCAGGCCCGTCTACACGGGCTTTCAGGCATACTCAGGGGTGTGTGGCAGTGATCCGGTGGTAGGTGAACCTCCCGGCTTGACCGGGAGAACCACCTACCCTACCTCGCTCCGCGGCCGCCGGACGCCCCGATCACGGGCAAGGACCGCCCCCAGACACTCTTTGGCACTTGGAAACGCCGGTGTAGGCGGCCCTTGTCCATGCCACCCTCGTCGGATTCGCCACCCAATTCTGGATGCACCCGCCATGGCAAGTAAGCTGTGGAGTCCGCTTGGCGCCTCACGATGGGATAGTTAAGATAGCTTATCGGGCTTTCGTAAGTGGTGTTCTTATTTCTGACAAGGGGACCTTTCATGAAACGTGCCAAAATCGCGATTATCGGAGCCGGCAACGTCGGAGCAAGCTGCGCCGTATGGGGCGCGGAGAAAGAACTCGGCGACATCGTCCTGATCGACATTCCCGACATGGGGGATGTGACGAAGGGAAAGGTGCTCGACCTAGCCCAGTGTGGACCGGTGGACCGGTTCGACTGCAACATCATCGGCGGCAGCGACTACGGACCGGCCGAGGGCGCTGACGTCGTGGTGATCACGGCCGGCATCCCGCGCAAGCCGGGCATGAGCAGGGACGATCTGATCCAGACCAACGTCAAGATCGTCAAGTCCGTCTCCGAGCAGGTCGCCAAGGTTGCGCCCCAGTCGATTCTGATCGTCGTCTCGAACCCGCTCGACGCGATGGTCTACACGGCCTGGAAGACGACGGATTTCCCGACGCACCGCGTCATGGGCCAGGCGGGCTGCCTCGACATCGCCCGCTTCCGTGCGTTCATCGCAATGGAGCTCAACTGCAGCGTCGAGGACATCAGCGCGCTACTCATGGGCGGGCACGGTGACGACATGGTGCCGCTTCCGAGGTACACGTCCGTTGCGGGCATCCCTGTGACGCAACTGATCAAGCCGGATCGGCTGGAGGAGATCATCAAGCGGGCGCGCATGGGCGGCGGCGAGATTGTCAAGCTCATGGGAACCAGCGCGTACTACGCTCCGGCGGCGGGCACGATGCTGATGGTCGAAGCGATCGTCAAGGACAAGCGCCGCATCCTGCCGTGTGCGGGCTTCTGCGACAAGGAGTACGGCATCGGCGGTTACTTCGTCGGCGTGCCGTGCGTGCTCGGATCCAATGGTGTCGAGAAGGTTATCGAGGTCGAACTCGACGCCGACGAGAAGAAGCTGCTGGACGCAAGCGCGGCTCACGTGCGGGAACTGGCCAGCATCGCGGACAAGTTTCTCTAGTACTCCGGCATTACTCGATTGATAGGCCGCATGCCCAAGCCCGACAAAGTCGGGCGCGGGCATGCCTGCGTAATGAGAGCATGCCGATGGTTCGTTTGGTCAGCCACCCATCGGCCCATGCGCGCCGGGGTGCTGGGCCGTATTCGGTCTTGTTGTAGCGTCACCCCTTGTGGGTGACGATTGAGGTAGCCTTTCACCGCCCACAAGGGTGGGGCGGCGCTTCACTTCTTCAACGACCTGCTAAAGAGGCATTGGATCACGGCGTCTTGTCGGCCGCTCTTGCCAGCGGGGGTAATGCGCTACGGATGGCGAGCTGCTCGACGACCCAGTCGTTGAGCGGATCGAGCCGGTAGGCGGCCTGAAGATGATAAATGGCGGCCGGATCGTTGTTGTGGTGCAGCAGGAACCGGGCGAACGTCACATGAGCCTCGGCGTTGTCCGGTTCCACGGCGACGGCCTGTCGAAAGCGCAAAAGCGCGCCATCCACATCACCACGCTGTTCGAGTTCGTTGGCGAGGAATATGTACTGCTTGGCCGAGGGTCCGACGAACTCGGCCGCCCATTCGGCGTGCTTCAGCGCCTCCTCGAATTGCCCCTTGAGCTCGAGGGCGATGTTCTTGCCTTCGATCGAGGCCTGATGTCCCGGATACACGTCAATTGCTTGGGAGTAGTAGAACACGGCCTCATCGAGTTCGCGCATGGCTGCTGCGTGGTTCATTTCCGCAAACCGCTGCCGTGCGAGGATGACGCTGCAAACACCGAGGTCGTGAAGGTTCTCGACGCCACGGGGTCTGACCTCCTCCGCTTGCTCGAGGAAGTAGCGGGCCGCGCCGTACGAGTCGCTGAGCATGGCCCTTTGACCCTCCCGGCGCAACTGGCGATAATTGGGTCCGCACCCGGGTAGAACGCCTGAGAGCGCCAAGATTGCGGCAAGCATGATTGGAGAACCGAATCGAATCCTTCGTGGCAGGTTGTTCATGGCAGTAACCTCAGAATCTCGTGAGAGCCGACTTACGGATGTCGCGATCCCGGCGACCGGGAAGCTTGCCCGGCTGGTCGGATCGAAGTCAACGGGCCACACGCTTCTGTTGCCCGATGCACCCACGACGTCCGTCGGCTAGCCGACTGGAACGCCCCTCCCATGCCTGGCCGGTTCGTCATTCTACACCACGAGGTAGCAGATAGCGAGCACTGGGACCTGATGTTCGAACGGGGCGGGGTTCTCCTCACCTGGCAGCTCTCCCGCGAGCCCGTCGACCGGTCCAGCTTGCCGATCCCCGCAACCCGAATCCAGGACCATCGCATGGCCTTTCTAGAGTACGAGGGCCCCATCAGCCTCAACCGGGGGCGGGTCCGCCGTGTGGATGCCGGAACAGTGGAATTCGAGGATACCGAGGAAGATCGGTACGAATTCAGGCTGAGGGGCGGACGCCTGGCGGGACGATTTCGACTACCCGCCGGGGATTCGGGTCTCTTGGAGGCCGTTGGGGGATAGCCGGGCGGGGCGAGTGACCGCGGAGCGGAGGATGGTGTGGTGATCAGGCCTGCCCCCCAGACCCACCTCCCATGATCTTCGACAGACGTTCGATGACCAGGCCGTGAGCCTCGGGGATCGTCCCGGCGATCCTGGCGCCGGCGGCGCGGGTGTGGCCTCCGCCGCCGAAGGTCTCGGCGACCTTCGCCACGTCGATACCCTCCTCTTCGGATTCGCCCAGCGGAGTTTGATGCGAGGTGTCCTCTTTGCCCTCACCGGGCCCGGCTTTCCGGGTCGGCGGCTTACTCCGGAAATTCATGCGGATGTTGCCGTCGCCCGCCTCCACGAGCAGAACCGAGACGATGACCGAATCTATGCGCAACGGCTCGTTGACTATGTCTTCCGTGTCGTTCCGGGTGGCACGTGCACCGGCGATTGCCTCTGCGGACAGGCTCATGACGGCGAGACGCTCGTCTGAGAGAAGCTCGAGGGTTCCCAGGGCGGCGCCAAGCAGCCGCACGCGGGCGGCCTTCTCTCGCTGATATAACCGTCTATAGAGATCGTGGGGATCCCCGCCCCGCGCAACCAGGTCGGCCGCCGAAGATAGGACCCGCGCGTTCGTGTTGGAGTGCCGGAACCAGCCGGTATCG
>JAUXGE010000169.1 GCA_030622435.1 Planctomycetota bacterium | reverse complement strand
TTGCGGAGCAGGACCTCGCGTATTTGGGGCACGGGCAACTGCCACACGTCGCCGGAGAAGCGGAGCATGATCCTTTCGAGCATGGGGCGGGCGCTTTCAACTTGCTCTGGGTCGGTCGGGTCGAAGGCCTGGAGAAACTTCAAGTACTCGGCCAGCCGGCCGCGCGACTCGTTGGCACGGTCAAGCTCGCTTTGGATCTCGGCGAGTTCGCTGTGGCCTTGGTCGCGCCTGCATTCATCGAGGGATTCACGGAGGGCGCCGACCTCGAAGCGCTGAGCGCGTCGTAGGCGCCAGAAGCAGGCGGCGACGCGCTGAACGAGGGCCTGCTCGATAACGTCCTGTGGATCGAACTCGTCGAGGAGGCCGTCGAGGAGTGCCTGGAACTCTTCGGGATTCTCGGCACCGTCGCCGGTGGCGACGACTACCTGGGTTGAGAGGAGGCCGTGCTTGATGGCGTTGCGGGCGGAGCGGGCGCGGCCCTGCTGGGTGGTGGGGCCGGTGGAGCTTTGGGCGTTGCGGCGGTTGGCGAGGCGTTGGATGTTGGAGACGATTTTGGGCATCGGGCGCACTTCCTTTCTATATGAATAACGCCCGGGGTGATCGGCGTGGAGCGCGTGGTTGAGCGATCAAGGAGAAGGATGAAATGTGAAGGATGAAGAATGAAGAGATTACGAATCACGAAAGGGGCAAGGCAGCAGAGCGATCGGGTCTGCTGACCGACCTACCAGGCTATGCCATGTTTGCGCCGCCCCGCTGGGGCTTGGTTCCTGGTCCGCACCTTTCCCCGGGTTGACACCCGGGGCTAGATTCCGACGCCCCATCCGGGGCTAAGCGGTCTTGCCTGTGTCCGTGTCCGTCTTGGCAGCTGGAAACAACGCCTTTTCTCAGTATCGCCGCCATAAACTAACGTGAGATCGCTTAGAGCAAACTCTATCCAAGTGTAGTGTCCGAATGCGAGTCTGGCCCGAGAGCAAACAGGTATTCGACGCTACGCTTGCCCTGAACGCGCTATACAGGGCTAAACAGTTGCCATCCGACACCCAGCAAACACCCTCTGACGCCCCCGGATCCGGGTTAACGCGGGTCTCAATCGGAATGCGATGCTGACAACCCCTTCCCGGCCGGTATGATATGGGCGAAGTCGGCTCGGGATCTTGTTATTGGGTGGGTCGCCTCTTGTGAGGTAGGCGTTCCGTCGGGCAAGTACGTGTTTAGCGGTTTAGCCCCGGTAGGGGCGCCAGACACTAGCCCCGGGCGTGAGCCCGGGGAAAGGTGCGGACCAGGGACTAAGCCCCAGCGGGGCGGCAGAAACTGGACATAGACGACAGATGATGTCTGTCGCCCCTCCGGGGCTCGGCAATCGCGGTTGGAGCCGCGAACCCCGGGCTCGCGCCCGGGGCTACAATCTGTCGTCCCTACGGGACTTACGGCCGTGACGCTAAACACGTACTCGGGCAAAGCCCGACCTACTGTTTCCGCAGACCGTCGATGGTTCACAGACTGTTTGGCCGGGTGCGCAGGCCTTGCCACTGGACAACCGCCATGCTCAAAACGTTGAGTCAAGAGATCCTGGCCGAACGGCTTCTCGAGAAGGATGACACCGTCGTCGTCGGCACCTCGGGTGGTCCTGATTCCATGGCATTGCTCCACCTGCTCCTCGGGCTCAACAAAGAGCTCGGCTGGCAGTTGAAGCTCCACATCGCCCATTTTAACCACCAACTTCGCGGTCAGGAGGCCGAGAAGGACGCCGGGTTCGTCCAGGCGGCCGCCGACAGCCTTTCGCTCCCGTGCACGATCGAGGCTCGCCCGATTGCAGAACTCGCCGAGAAGGAGTCCCTCGGTATCGAGGAGATCAGCCGACGCGAGCGATACGAATTCCTCGAACGGGTGTGCCTGAAGATCGGCTCGAAAATCGTGGCCGTCGGTCATCACGCCGACGACAACTCCGAGACGATTCTCCATCGGGTCCTTCGCGGCACCGGGCTGCGCGGCCTCTCCGGCATCCCCCGAAGTCGGCGGCTGAGCTCTGGCGGCAACGTGCGCGTCATCCGCCCACTGTTGCGGATGACGGCCGCATCTCTCTGCGAGTACCTGGCTAACACGGGAATCGCCTACCGCGAGGACCGCACCAACGAATCGACCGAGCCGATGCGCAACCGCATCCGCCACGTCATCCTGCCGCTAATCGAAACGGAAGTGAACCCACAGGTGCGCGACGCCCTCACGCGTTTAGGCGAACAGGCCGCATGGATCAACGAGTACCTGCGCGAGACCGTTCATCGCACCTTCGAAACACTGATCATCTCACATACGGATCAGGCGCTGACACTCAACGCCGACGCTATGACACGTAAGAGCCGCATCGTCCAGACCGAGTTGATTCGACTGGCCTATCTCACCTTCGAACTCGGCGAGCAGGATCTTTCGTTCAACCACCTCGTATCCGTCCAGGAGTTGATCGCCGAGAAGGGTAGCGGCAAACAGGTCAAGCTGCCCGGTGGCATGACCGTCGAGAAGCGCTATCACCAACTGGTCTTCTCATTGCCGACGGACGAGCCGCGGGAGACCATCGCCGCCGAGATTGCCGTACACCTTCCGGGCTGCACGCTTCTCCCCATCCGCTGCCTGGAGATCAACTGCTCCATAGACAACGCTCAACCCGAAGACATCACTCGCCTTCGCCACGCAAGGGGCAAGCTGGAGGAGCACATCGACCTCGAAGCCGTACACCCGCCGCTTGTAGTCAGGAAACGGCGGCCGGGTGACAGGTTCTTCCCGCTCGGGGCTCCGGGCTCGAAGAAACTCTCTGATTTTCTCATCGATCTCAAGGTCGATCCCAAAGACCGCGATCGCGTGGCCATCCTTTGTGACCAACTCGGGCCTATCTGGATCATCGGGTACCGCATCGATGATCGTGTCAAGCTGACGGCACTGACACAAAGGGTTCTACATCTTCGCGCCAGATCCTTGGAACCGTGACAAGCCAGACACCATCCATCCGCAGAGAAACACAGGATTCCTCGCCCCCGCGGTCAAGCCTGTCATGGCGATGGTTGCTCCTCGTCTTTCTTGTCGCACTGACGCTGAGAGCCGGCCTGGGAACGGTGCGCCTCGTTCGCTCTGACAATTCGGCGGCCTTGGAATTCCCGGACGAACAGCAATACTGGCTAATGGCCGATTCCCTCCAATCGGGAAACGGGCTGGCGGACGAACTGGGATTTCGTGCGACTCGGATGCCGCTGTATCCCGGGATGCTGTCCGTCTTCACACGGATGGACCACGGCGTCGTCGCGGCTCGAGTATTCCACTGGTTGATCGGAGCGGTCGCGGCCATGCTCACCGCCGGACTCGCCGCATCGCTGCTGGATCGCCGGGCAGGCCTGATCGCCGGTCTGCTCGTGGCGGTGGACCCGTTCCTCGTGTTCTTCTCGTCCCTGTTGCTGACTGAGACGCTCTTCCTGGCCGCCCTGGTCGGACTTTGGTGGACCCTTGGGAGATTGATAAGGGAGTCCGGAGGGTCAATCTCCCGATGGGCGACCGCCGGCGTGCTCGCGGCTCTGTGCGTTTACATCCGGGAATCCAGCCTGGGGCTCGTCATTTGTGGGATGGGACTCGTGTGCCTCTGTCACCGATTCCACAGGCGCACCTGGATCGGTGCAGTCGTGGCCTGCGGAATCCTCATCGCGGCGCTTGTCCCCTGGGCGGTTCGCAACGAACGCGTGATCGGCGAGTGGTGCTGGCTTACGACACGCGGCGGGATCTCCCTTTACGATGGTGTGGGCCCGCAGGCTACCGGGGCCAGCGACCTGGGAAACATCAAGCAAATGCCGGCGGTTCGGAATCTCTCCGAGGTTGAATGGAACCGGTACTTCTTTCGCGAGTCGTTTGAAGCGATCAAGACTCAGCCGACCCGCATTCTGAGGCTCGCAGGGGTGAAACTGGGGCGCATGTGGAACCCGGTACCCAACGTGGAGACCTACCGGTCCCGGCTCGTGAGATTCGTGGCGGCGGCATGGTCGCTTCCGGTCTTCCTGCTCGCGCTGTTCGGAGTACGCCGGCTGTGGGTGAGCGAGATCGCGCACGGAAGATGGATGGTGCTGCTTCTCGTTCTTCCCGCCCTCTACCTGAGCGTGCTTCACACACTCTTTGTAGGAAGTGTGCGTTATCGACTGGGCGCCATGCCAATGATCGAGATACTTGCCGCATGGGCGCTGGTGGGGCTGATCGACCGATTGCGAAGAAACGCCCGAGCCGGGGAGACGACCCGTGTCGACTGAGGCCCAGGAACAACAACGACGGAATTCGCGCCGGAGGAAATGGCGACGTTTGGCAGTTTTGATACTGGTGATTGCCGTGCTGATCACCGGTCGTTCAGTCTACCGCCACTACACGAATGCCGAACGAATTCGCGGGTTTGCCCAGGACTACCTCCGGCAGCACGTCAATGGCAAGGTGGCGATCGGTTCGGCCGACTTCTCCTGGTGGGACGGCATCAGTCTCTTTGACGTATCGGTGGCCGGGCACTCTCCCGAAAGATCGTCACAGCAGCAACCCGGTGCGCATCAAACTGGTGATGTCTTCTCCTGTCGCGAGGTCAGGCTAACCCATAACGGGCTTGCGGCGTTGCGCGATGGATTCACTATCGAATCCATCACTGCGTTCGAGCCGAACTGCACCATCGTTCGGGATGCAGCCGACGGGCGGACTAACCTTTCCTCAATCCTTCAACCACCAGAGGGAATGGATCCGGCAATGGCCCGATCCCCCGGCCCCCTCCCCACGATCGAGCTTCGTGATGCGCATGTCCAGGTCGTCTCGCTGGAAGACGGTAACCACCGTGTCCTCGAGGATTTGAAGCTCACCGTGCGGGCACTCCCGGCGCCTGACGCACCGCGCGTATTCAACATCGTCTGGCAGGAGGACGACGATCGGACGGCCGGCGGCCACTCACAAATCGACCTGCAAACCGGTCGCTTGCGGAACGTGCGGGGCGGTCTGCCGTGGATGTCCATCGAAGCGGTAATGTTGGCCATCAATGCCCGGTACGACGGCGCCGGCGCCTGGTGCAGCCTCCTCGGTCTCGACGGCACTGTCCGCGCCAAAGACTACAACCTGGCCGGAGACATTGAGGCTCCGGGTACCCGCTCCGCGACGATCGAACTGAGCGACGCACGGATCTCGATCCCGATCAGTGGCGTGGAAAGGGACATGACGTCTGACCTGCGGTATCTCCGATTCGAGCGAGTCAACGGCGAGTTCGAGCTCACCTCCGACGGTATTCGTGCCGAATTCACCGGCTCTTTCCACGGCAGCTCCTGCACCGTCTCAGCCAATCTTCGCAGCGGCGTCGAGAAGCTGGCGACACTCGGTGACGTCGACTTCGACGCACAGCTTTCAGTTACGGGGCTGAACCTTCCGCGGCCCGATTCCGTCGCTCATCCGGCCGAGGCTCGTTTCATCAGCCGGTGGAGACAACTTGCCGGTTTCTTTCGAGACTACGATCCGCACGGAGTGGTCGATCTCGAAATCGACGTGGCAAAGGTAGCAAGCGAGGAAGAATCCATCCAGATTCGACGGGCTGTTGTGACAGCACGCGGCGGCGATGCCTCCTGCCGGTTCTTCCCCTACCGTGTCAGTGATCTGAGCGGAACGGTCGAGTACACACCCGAGGGCGTCTTCCTCCGCGAGATCAACGGGCAACACAGTGGGGGCTTGGTCACTGTCGACGGACGCGCGGCGGAGCCTACTCCCGAGGCGCCCAAGTCCCTGACCATAACAGGCAAGGGGATTCCGATTGACCGTGAACTGATGGACGCATTGCCACGGCGGTTTCGCAGCATCCACGGGCTCTTCAACCCCGAAGGCACAATCGACGTCCAACTCGGCCTGACCCAGCCTCGAGGCGTCGCGGGAAAATCGGCCAAGTGGCAAACCCACGCCGAAATCAGCCTTGTCGATGTGTCGGGCGCCTACGTCAAATTCCCCTATCGACTTGAACGGACGACAGGAAACATCATCGTCGATCAAGATCGTCTTCGCATCGAGAATCTCTCCGGCCACTCGGGCAACGCCGACATCAACTTGCAGGGCGACCTCGCCTTCTCGAACGGCAAACCAACCGACCTGACTCTCACAATCGATGCACGAAACGTCCCCTTCGATGAGAAGCTTTATGCCGTCCTGCCCGAACAGGCTTGCCGGCAACTCCGCACCTTCCACCCCAGCGGGCATCTCGATGCGGAGGTCGACGTGCAGCTTGACGAAACCGGCGAGCACGTCGGGTATTCGGCTAAGGTCGCAATGAAGAATGTTGATGTGCGGCCCAATGCCATGCCTATCGACATTACGGGCGTAACCGGTCAACTACAGTTGACTCCGAACGAAATCGTGCTCGACGGTCTGACTGGACGTTACCGGAACGCCACCGTTTCTGCGGAGGGTACGATCGGTCTAGGCGCGGGCACGCACGCGACCAACGTGATCATCCGCAGCCGCGATCTGCGCGTCGACGAAACGTTGTGCGCCGCGTTGCCCGGCACACTCGAGGACACACTTGCCGAGTGGAAGATCGAGGGCCCCATCACTACGGAAACCGTGATCAGCTACAATCCCGATCGCCAGGAGCAGAAAACAAGCGTCTCAACGACTGCCGGCCTGTCCGGGTCAACTGTCGGACATACCTTGCTTGCCCTCCCTCTCGAAGACGTACAGGCCGAACTCACAATTGATCAGATGGGGATCCGAGCGCAGAACGTCACGGCCAAGTACGGCTCCGCCGATGTCCACACATCCTTCGACATCACCCGAGCTAACGGCACGGATGCAGGAGACATTACGCTCAGCATGACTGAGGTGACTCTGGACGACTCACTCCGGGACCTTCTTCCAAGCAGGATGCGTCGCATCTGGGATAGCCTGAGGCCATCCGGCTCCATCGACGTGCACCTTGGATCACTCCGATTCGAAAGGCCGGCCGACACCGATCGCCCCGTGTGGTCCATGGACGGATACGTGGAATTCAGCGACGTGGCGCTGCAGGGTCTGGCCGACATCCGGCGAATGTCGGGCACGCTGAGGGGATCAGGTAATCCAGTCGATAGGCTGGGAGGTACTTCGCTCCAGGGCAGCGTGGAGGTAGCGGCGTTTACGATGTTCGGACAGCCTCTGGAACGGGTAGATGGACGATGGTCCTACGCGCGGACCGCCGAGGGCCAAGGGATGCTGCTGCTCGATTCCGCCCGGGGGCGCATACATGAGGGGAACTTGACCGGGCGGATCGAAGTCGCCTTCGACGAGGAGCAGGCCGACTACAAGTTCAACACGACGATTCGCCAGATGCAGATCGAGCCGTTCATCAACGCCGGTCGTTTGATTCGAGACCGGCACGGAGAACGGATCAACGCGCGCGGGCTGGTCGATGCACACATTTACCTATCCGGACCGGTTGGAGACGTGAGCGCACGCCGCGGTGGCGGACGGTTCGAGATTATCGACGGCCACATCTACCGGCTGCCGCTGATCCTGGCCATCCTGCACGTGCTTAACCTCTCGGTACCCGACCAGGATGCATTCGACAATGCCCGAGCCGAATTCTATATCATGGGAAACCGGGTCGACATCACCGATCTGTTCCTGCGCGGCAGCGTTCTCGCGTTGAAAGGGACGGGCTCCATAACGCTGCCCGACCTTGGCGTGGATCTAAGCCTGGTTACGGTGAATCCGAATCGGTGGGCGAACGTCCCGGTACTCACGGACCTCGTGGAGGCCGCTTCAAGGGAACTCGTAGAGCTTCACGTCACTGGACCGCTGTCACAACCGACGGTCCGCCCCAGACCCTTTCGCGGTGTCACCGAGGAGATCAAGCAACTGTTTCGCAAGAAGAAGCCCAAAGTAACTCAGCCGGGTTGATCCGTGATCGGTCGCCGCGACCGCAAGGAAGCGAAACGCCTTCCGAGCCGCGACCGTAAGGAAGCGGAATGCTAACCGAACCGCGACCGTAAGGAAGCGGAGTGCTCGGAGTGGCCCCAATAGCCGGAGTCAGCATCATGCCACGATGCACCGTTTATGAATGACTGCACTGGAGCCGGTTATCAATGGCATGCGTCCAAACGACACGGTCGTCGCCATTCGCAGTGCCTTCGCCTGTGACATTGTTCCGAGTTTTCATAAGCTGGCCCAGGCTTCGGGCGGTTGCTCGAAGATGTTCACCGGTTCGGCGGGACGGAATCATTCGACGGTTGCGGACGCCGCTGTTGCCCAGCTCGTGGTGAACTGGCTTCGTTGCGACGAGGTGCAGCAAGGCACCTTGAAAGGCCTGGGTTTTTGTGACTATGGCTGGTGCGACATTGACGCAAAGAGTGCGGGACTGAACTGTGGTATACCACCACCGTGAGGGAATAATGATGACTGTTACGAGCCTGTTGTTGTTGATGGCGATCGGATGTAGCCCGAAGGAATCGACTGGCCCGGCACCGAAGATCCCCATGCGCTGTTTCGACGTTCCGAAGCCCGGCTACGTAAACGATCCGCGCCTCCGCAAGCCCACTGAGGCGAGTAAGGATCTGCTGATCGACCGACTGTTAGAGAATGTGTATCTGTACGATTACGAGGACGACGCCCTGACGTTCGTGGATCGGGAACAATGGGAGAAGGCCACAGGCGTCATTACGGATTACACAGCAGCATTGAAGACTCTTCATGGCCCCAATGTGTTGGAGAGGAAAGGTAAGCTAGTCTACTGGAGTCGGGAATCTGGTAGTCGTTTTATTCCGACGAAGGGTGCGGCTGCGATGCGTGCCAGCGTCAGTCTCGAGCAAAACATGGACGCTGCTCTAACGCGTGATAGAAGTGCCGAGAAAGAAGGCAAACCCTCAGAGACCAACTACGTGGAGTTGTTTACGTATCCAGGCGGAAAGCCGATCGGAAATGCCTTCGAGCTTCCCTTCACCAAGTTTTCCAAGATCGAGCCGGTGTGCTGGTCCTCCGGCGACACTCATCTGGTTATCTCGACTTATGATGGGGAAAACATCTGCATCATCGAGTTGCCGGACGTCAAGAGTCAGAAGGATGTCAAGAAAGGGGAAAAGGAATGACATTCCGAACCGATGGGTTTCGGGTTCTAAGCATTCTCGTTGCCGTGGTTGCCACCTGCCTTGTGGCCGTCCCATCAAGTGCACAAGAGCCCGACGGGGTTTCTCTTTCTTCGAGAGGTTCAGGAGATCCCGGGCGCGATTGACCCAACGATCCTGTCGCGGGAGATACCGTTTGTGGTGACCCGCTATCTTGACGGGTGTGGCAATCTCCGGTGGTAGCAGCGAATTCTTCGTGCAACGCTTCAGTGGTCCTGGGTGCCCACGCTTGCGTGGACACGCTGGGACGCCGAAACCGTAGCACCTTAGGTAACAACCATGGCCACGCCGAAACCGGCTCGAAATACCAGCGTTCCTTGAAGCGTGGCCATGGCACCCCGGCGGCTTCTACGGCTGGATGATTATGCGAGCCCTACAGGCTCGAAGGAGTCATTGGTGACCCGGAATCCGTGGGCGGCGTCCCGCTGCAGCGGGCCTGGCCCACGGCTACTCTCGATCAGCCTTTCAGGCTGCGTCAGGGGGCAGCGCTTAACAGCCCGTTGAAAAACACGTAGTCCGCCACAACGGTGTAGCGTCACCCCTTGTGGGTGACGATCAAAGTGGCTTTTCGCCGCCCACAAGGGGCGGCGCTACACTTTTTCAACGGGCTGTTAACACTACAGCGCAAAGTCGCTGATCTTGGCCTCCTGAGGGTCCTTC
>JAUXGE010000006.1 GCA_030622435.1 Planctomycetota bacterium | reverse complement strand
TCCCGGCGCGCGACTCCTGATCGTCTCCTCGAACGGCGCCGGATACGCCCTGAGTTACTTCGCGACGCTTCTCGCCCGACAGGTGACCGTCGAGGTCAGCCCGCATGAGTCAAGACAAGCGCTGCGCGATATCGCGGCCGAGGTCGAACCGTGGGCGATCTACACGGATCAACCAGGTGTGGCAAGAGAGCTGGGTTTGCAACGGGTTGATGTGGAGGCCTACATCGAGAAACAGGAGTGTACTCTCGACGTTGACGAGCAGGTCGCGGCTACGTGCCCTTCGGATCTCGCGTCGATCGTCTACACGTCCGGCACGACCGGTCGGTCCAAGGGCGTCATGCTCTCACACGGGAACGTCCTGGCCGTCACCGACGCGATCGTCGACTACCTGCGAATTGCATGCGAGGATAGGTATCTTCTGGCGTTGCCGCTATTCCATACATACGGCAAGAGCGTCCTGCTGACTACCACGCAAGTCGGTGGTTCCGTTCGTCTGTTCGATGACTTCGCCAACCTCCCGTTGTTCCTGAAAACGTTGAGAGAGGAACGGATCACGGTGTTCAGCGGCGTGCCGTTCCACATCAACATGCTGCTTCGTCGGGGCAACGTACGTCAGGCGGATCTACCCGATCTGGAGAAGGTGACCGTCTCCGGCGCCTCCCTGGACCCGGACCGGATCACGGAGTTTCGGGCTCTGCTCCCGCACGTATTGTTCTTCTACATGTATGGTTTGACCGAGTCGTCGACGCGGGCGTTCTATCTTCCACCCGAGGATATCGAGCGCAAGCGCGGTTCGGTCGGTGTTCCGATCAAGGGCGTGCGGGCCTCCGTTCGCGATGATGAGGGGCGCGACCTGCCGACCGGGGCGGAAGGTGATATCCATCTCTGGGGTCCGAACATCATGCAGGGCTATTTCAAGGCCCCGGACCTGACGACTCACACCCTGAAGGACGGTTGGTTGTGGACTGGGGACGTAGGCTATCTGGACGAGGACGGCTACCTCTTCATTACCGGGCGAAAGAAGGATATTATCAACTGCGCAGGCGAGCGGATCAGCGCACGCGAGATCGAGGAAACGCTCGAACGGCACGAAAACGTAGCGGAGGCTGCCGTCGTGGGTTTGGCCGATTCACTGCTCGGCGAGAGCGTTCATGCGTTTGTCGTCGAGAAGCAGCGTAAGGAAGATGAGATCGATCTACGTGCTTGGTGTAATGAGCGGCTTTCGCACTTGAAGGTGCCTCGAACGTACAGGTTCGTCGATGCACTTCCGAGAACGCCGTCGGGTAAGGTCAAGAAGCACCTGCTAGCGGATGCTACCTAGCTGTGTTCATGAATGTTTCAGGAGCGTTTATCCATGAAGCCTGAGGTCGAGAAGTGCATTCGGGACTATCTCAAGAGCCGGTTTCGCGGATACCGGGACGACCTCTCTATTGAAGACAGCCTCAGGCGTGTCGTCGATTCCATCGGGCAGTTCGAAATGGTGGAGTTCCTGGAGCAGACATTCGACTTCCGCATCCCGAACGAGGAGTTCCATCCGGACCGGTTGTCGACCATCGCACGTATCGGGGAAACGATCGAGGAGTTCACCGGCACCTGATGGCAGGGACCGCGCCGAACCGCCTGCACCGCAGAGCACTCGACAGGTCTATGCCGTGAGCGCATCGTGGATACTACAGACAGACTCTTGGGGCACTGGCTACCGGAGAATCGCCGAAGCCGGTTCGGTGCTATTGGAATCGCTCTATCAGAAGGCGAATCGGTTTCGCCTGGGTCCCATCAGCGGCGGTGACCTGTTCCAGGCCGCTTTCCTGAACATATGCCTGTGTCTCCCCTACGTCATTTTCCATTGTTATCGTGCGGCGATTGTCTACCTGGTTCAGCGGGTCCTTCACCCGGCCGAGGCCCAGTTGCCGGGGTTTGTCGATTCCGTCAACGTGCCCAGACTCTATCCGATCGTACATGTGGTTTTCTTCGTCTCGCTGTTGGCCCCCCGGTCTCTGCTTCCGGCCGTCGCCGTAGGAGGGGTTTTCGCCCTGGCTCTGTTGGGGCATCTGTTCGACCCGCTTTCGGCTCTCGCGCTGGTCGCGTTTCTGGCCGTGGTGTACCTGGTCTTTACGGTGTCATGGATGAGTCGGGCGTGGAAACTGGGATGCGTTCTGGTCGTGTATCTTCTGTTCATGAACGCATGTCAGCTTCTGGAGAAGCTGCCTGCGGGGGCGGCCTGGCCTTCTCTCGGGACGCTCGAGATCGTCGAGCTGTCGCGGTTCGGGCCGGGCTTCATTCCACTACTCTGGTATGCGGGGTATGAGATTTGCGCGGGGCGGCTGGGCTACCTGAGATTCAATCTCTACCTACTGCTGCGCTTCCTGGAGACGCCGGTTTTCCCTGTCCGGGATTTCCTGATAGACTGGGAAAGGCGGAGACAATGGCAGTGGAGAGGTCTCTTCACGCTGAGCACGGCCTTTGTAGCCATCGGATGCAGTTGGCTGCTGAAGCGATACCTGGCGACCGCTCAGGATCCCGCATGGCATCTGTCGTCCGGGGTGAAGCTGGCCTGGTTCTCCTACTGCTATTACCTCTCACTGTGCTTTACTCTGGTCGGTGCGTTCAACCTGTTCGTCGGATGGGCACGCCTCTTCGGGATTCCGATCAAGGACGTGTTCTACTTCTGGCTGCTGGCGCGCACGCCCAACGAACGATGGCAGCGATGGAACATCCTCTTTCGCGAATGGATCATCACCTACGTTTTCTATCCCATGATGCGTGCAAAGAGAGGGCTGTTTATTTCGATCATGGCCACCCTGCTCCTGTCCGGGGTGCTGCATCTGTTCGGATCGCTGACACTCGACTACGGGTCGTCGGAGCCGGGCCTCCGGTTCGACATCATCAGGGCGGGAAGGATTCTCACGTACTGGACGCTGAACGGTCTGGCCATCTACGTCGTGATCCTCATTCCTCGCCGGTTCCCCGATCTGATGGATCGGTTGCGAGTCAGGGAGAGTATCGTGTGGTCGATGCTCGGTATCGTCGTGACTTCGATCTTCTACTCGACCCTGTTCGTTCTTCGTGACAAGTGCGAGACGCCCATCGAATGGTGGGGTTTCATGCAGCGTTTATTGTGGATTTGAGCCGTGTGCGGTATAGCAGGCATCCTATCCGGTCCAACAGATGATCCGATCTCATTGGAGGAGCTCCGTCGGATGGTGGCCATGCTGCGCCATCGGGGACCCGACGGCTACGGCCTGTTCCGCGACGAAGGCATCGGGCTGGCCCACGCTCGGCTGAGCATCATAGACCTGACAGGCGGAGCCCAGCCGATTCACAACGAAGACCGCTCGATCTGGGTCGTCTACAACGGTGAGATCTTCAACTACCCGGAGTTGCGAGAGGAACTCGAGCAACGCGGGCACCGGTTCTATACACGCACTGATACCGAGGTCATCGTCCACGCCTATGAGGAGTATGGCGATGGAGCCTGGGAGCGATTCAATGGCCAGTTCGCCTTCGCACTGTGGGACGGTCGGCGACGACGCCTCTGGTTGACGCGCGACCGTGTCGGGATACTCCCACTTTTCTACGCTCGCTCTGGTGATCGTCTGCTGTTTGCGTCGGAGGCAAAGGCCTTGTTTGCCAGTGGATCTGTCGAGCCCCGCTTCGATCCGACAGGTCTGGTGCAAGTGTTCACTCGATGGTCCACGTCGGATCGCACAACGGTCTTCGAGGGTGTACGGAGCGTTCCACTGGGGACGGCCATGTGCTTCGACGATCAGCTCGGCGAGCGCAGTCGGCGCTTCTGGGAACCGGACCTTGCCGAGGACCCTCGGCTCAGTGAAATCACCGCGGAGGAAGCTGCCGAAGGTCTGGCCCACCGTCTCACCCGGGCCATCCGGCTTCGCCTCCGGGCGGACGTGCCCGTCGGGTCATACCTCAGCGGTGGATTGGATTCCTCCGTGATCGGGCGTTTCATCCGGCACGCTGACAGCAGCCCGCTCCAGACCTTCGCCGTCCGGTTTGCCGACCCGACCTTCGACGAGACAGAGCCGCAGCGGCGTATGGCCGGCCTGCTCGGCACCGATCATCATGAAATCCTTTGCGGTGACGAGGAGATCCGCGACGCATTGCCCGAGGTCATCTGGCACTGTGAATCCCCGTTGCTCCGAACCGCGCCGGCCCCGTTGTTTCTCCTGTCGAGGCTGGTACGCAACAGTGGGATGAAGGTCGTCCTGACCGGTGAAGGGGCGGACGAACTCCTGGCCGGCTACAATGTGTTCAAGGAGGACAAGGTCCGTCGTTTCTGGGCAAGGCAGCCGGAGTCGCAGGCCCGTCCCGCTTTGCTCTCCCGTCTCTATCCCTACGTGGGAGACGGCCAGAAACGTACGAAGCTCTGGCAGCAGTTCTTCCGCGTGGGACTGACCGACCTGGATCACCCCTTCTACTCCCACCGTGTGCGGTGGCAGAATACGGCCTGGACCTTGCGATTCCTTTCGCGCGACATCCGTGCTGAAGTCGATACCGCCCGGATGGAGGCCGATCTGGAACAGACGCTGCCCTCTGGGTGGCGGGGTTGGCGTTCGTTGGCGCGAGCTCAGGCGATCGAGATGGTCACGTTTCTCAGCTCCTACCTGCTGTGTAGTCAGGGCGATCGAGTGGCCATGGGGCATAGTGTCGAAGTGCGGTACCCGTTTCTGGATCCGGACGTGATCGACTACTGCAGTGGATTGCCCGGACGGCTCAAGCTGCGTGGTTTGAGGGACAAGGTGACACTACGCAACCTCGCCAGCCACCACGTTCCGCGTGACATCTGGGAACGTCCGAAACAGCCCTACCGCGCACCGATGACGACGGCACTCTTCAACGAGCAGACCAGTGCCTATGTTGACGACCTGCTGTCACCCTCCTGTCTCGAGCGGTTCGGACTGGTGGAACCGGGTCCGGCCGGGCGACTCGTCGAGAATGCCCGCCGGCGGGGTGGGCGGATGTCGGGTGAGCGTGAGGAGATGGCCGTTGTCGGCGTTCTTACACTCCAGATCCTGGCCTATCTGTATCTGGAGCGTTTCGTGGAACGTGCCGCCGGACAACTCGCCGCGCTGGACGAACGGGAACCGGAGGTACTGGAGGACCGGCTGTGTGGTGCGGTCCCATGAAATGAGGTGTGGGCTGAACCTTGACGCTTGGCGTAAAGGGGATCAACCCGCGGCTCGGCAAGCGACAGCCTTACTTGTATGAGTGATAAGACAAATGGCACAAGAGACCCGACTTAGGTTTGACAGCAACGCGCTCGACATCGACTGTGCGGGCGTCGTCGATCGGATAGAACGAGTTTTGCGAGAGCAGGTCGGCAGGAAGTTGCGCCGGCGCGGTGCCGTCGTCGGTGTCAGTGGAGGCGTTGATTCCGCCGTATGTGTTTCTCTGGCGGTTCGGGCGCTTGGACCCAAGCGCGTTGTCGGTCTGTTGATGCCCGAGCGTGACTCCGCGTCGGACAGCACGACGCGCGGGAGGGAACTCTGCGAGCAGTTGGGCATCGAATACCATCTCGAGGACATCGCACCGACGCTCGAGGCGCTGGGATGCTACCGCAGGCGCGACGAAGCCATTCGCCGGATCTTCCCCGAGTTCGACGCTACGTATCGCAGCAAGATTACCGTTGCCGACGACTTACTCGAGACCGATCGCCTCAACTACTTCAACCTCGTTGTGGAGTCGCCGTCGGGTGAACGGCAGAAAGTCCGCATGCCGCTGGATGTGTATCTGACTGTAGTTGCCTCGACCAACATGAAGCAGCGTACGCGGAAGCTGTTGGAATATCATCACGCCGAGAGTCGAAACTATGCCGTCGTAGGGACGCCGAACCGGCTGGAGTACGAGTTGGGCTTCTTCGTCCGCGGTGGGGATGGTCTGGCCGATGTCAAACCGATCGGTCATCTGTACAAGACCCAGGTCTACGCCGTGGCGGAGTACGTCGGTGTTACGGACGCCATTCGCGAGCAGGTGCCGTGCACCGACACATACAGCCTGCCTCAGACCCAGGAGGAGTTCTATTTCGCTTTGCCGTTCCGTGAGATGGACATGCTGCTCGACGCCTTCCTGCATGACATTCCAGCCGAGCAGGCGGCAGTGGCGGTTGGGCTGGGTGTCGAGCAGGTCGAACGGGTGTATCGAGACATCGTTTCCAAACGCCGCACGGCCGAGCTGCTCCACCAACCCGCCCTGCTTATCGAGGAGAACGTCCGCGCGTGACGATGCAGGGTTCCGCATTCCTGAAACGCCTGGCCGCCGGTGTCACACGGTACCGCCTGGAGGATCGAGATGCGCTGCTCGCATTCCGCCGATCCATCATCGAAGACGCGCGGACTCGCAGTACGCCCGAGTTCTTCGAGTGGCAGTTCGAGCAGAACCTGGTCGCACGGGATGCCTCGCCCCAACTCTGGATCTACAGGAAGGACGGCCGGATCGTCGGGCAGCAGGGCGGCGTCCCCGTCGAGCTGAAAGTGGGAGATCGTCGTTTCAGGGGCTCGTGGGCGATAGACCTCCACGTCGAGTCGGCCTTTCGTCTACGTGGTATAGGTGTAGCGCTGAGCGAGACCTACGTCAGTGGTAATGACATCACCATGGCGCTTGGAATCACGGACGATGCTCGCAAGGCTTTCCTCCGCGCCGGGTGGATTGATCTCGGAGCCGTACCTCTGTTCGTCCGCCCTCTGCGTACCGGCCGGATGCTCGGCACGCGAGGGCACGGTGCTCTGGGAAAATGCGCCGGCTTCCTGGCGGATATTCCACTACGATGTGTCGAAACGGCGGCCCGTGCGGGGCTGGTCTTGCGTTCTTTCCGTTTGCAGGGAATCGACCGGTTCGATGAACTGGCGGACCGGATCTGGGAGCGTGCGGCGGAACACTACCCGGCGATCTGCCGGCGGGACCGGGCGCATCTCAACTGGCGCTACGCGGACTTCCCGCTGGAAGGAACGTATCGATGCTTCTACTTGTTGCGGCATGAGACCGTTGTCGGCCTCGTCGTACTCCGTATGGGCGCACGCCACGGCGTGCCTGCCGGCTACGTTGTCGACTACTTGTGCGAGCCCCAGTGGACAACAGCACTGTTCGCCGCCTGTGTTCAACGGTTCCGCCAATGGGGCGCATCCGCGGTCTACTGTCTCCACGACGGGCCTTGGGTGGCACGTTCTCTGCGGCGGCTCGGTTTCGTACGCCGAGAGTCTACGACTCGGTTGATGTTCAGACCGCCCACGGCAAACGGCGAGTCGAAACCGGTTGGCAAGGAGGTGATCGCCCTGCTATCGGATAGCCGGAACTGGTTCGTCACGATGGGGGACAGCGATGCGGACGGTGCCATGACGGAAGGTCGGGCTTGTTGAGTGTCGTTTTCATTCCTGCAAATCACGATAATGTTGGCGGCAGCAGCGGGGGCGGATCACTCATGCTGAAATACCCGTTTCCAGGTGACCCAATCACGTTGGAGCATCGACAAGAAGATCGACTGTAGTTGCACTCCATGCGCGTTCTCGTGTTCTATGTCATCGTGGCGGCCATCGCGATCTACGCGTTTCGCGACTGGTTTATCTCCCTGTGCGGACTCATAGTGCTTGCGGGTCTCGCGGAGAACATGCCCAAGAACGTGATGGGGATCCAGGGCTTGAATGCCTGGAATATGCTCCTCGCCGTTGTTGTCGTGGCTTGGTTCGTATCGCGTGCGTCCG
The DNA here is from genome assembly GCA_030622435.1 of Planctomycetota bacterium. GTDB lineage: Bacteria > Planctomycetota > Phycisphaerae > UBA1845 > UBA1845. The sequence goes on along the minus strand of JAUXGE010000006.1, from coordinate 25,705 downwards.
AGGGGCGGCGTTGGGATCTGCCACGAGTCGCCACTAGAATCCTGGTTTTTTATCTTCTTGTCGTGCTTGTGTCCGTTGTCCGGATGCTCGCCGACATCGGTTCGTTTCCTGCGGGCTTGAACTACACTTTCGGAGGTCTTGCCAGTACGTACTTCGTCAACTCTCTGAAGTGGATGCTGCCGGGAGTGTTGCTGTATGACGGAGTGAGGACACGCCAGCGGTTGTTCCTCGGCTGCCTGGCCGTGCTCGGACCGGCCGTCATTTACGCTCTGTTGATGACGAGGCAGTCCACGGACTGGATGTCGGGTGGGGAAGGCTGGGAATGGCGCCGATTTCAGGCCGGCGAGCAGGTGGGATTGCATCCCAACGATGCAGCTTTCGTTATGGTCTGGGGAGCCCTTGCCACGCTTTGCCTCGTTCTCGTGTTCAGAAAGGTCACCCTCAAGATCGCCGGCTCGCTCGCCATTATCCTGATGCTGGTCGGCGTGGTGCGATGCAGCTCGCGCGGGGCAATGCTGACACTCCCGATTGTCGGGCTGATGGTCGGACTGCTGCGATCAAGGATCATCCTGGGTGCGACGGTCGGAGTCATTGTGGCGGGTCTGGCCGTTGGGGCCGTTACCGAGCGTCTTTCCCACGGGCGAAGCGACGACATTACCATGTCCGCCGAAGCGGCGGAGGATGCCAAGTGGTCCGGGCGGATGACCCAGATCTGGCCTGTGGCTTTTGCGCAGGTCGCGCGGTCTCCGTTGATTGGGCACGGCCGGCTCGGGATGTACCGTGGATCCGGCGCCGGCGAATCGATCCAGCGCTTCGGTGCCTTCTGGGGACATGCGCACAGCGCTTACCTCGAGATGCTTGTTGACACGGGCATCATCGGCCTGGCAGCAGCCATGAGTGTGTTCGGTCCCGTGTTCGTGTTGTCGGCGCGCTACGCGCGCAGACGTTCGGACCCCTTCCTGGCCACCGTGGCCGCGATGGGGGTTGCCGCCTTGGGGACGTACTTCGTGATGGGCTTGGCTTCGCAGACCTTCTTTCCCGTACTAAATACAGTCGGGCTCTGGGCGGTGATGGGCTTGGTCATGCGTGTGCACGTGTCGTGCACCAGTCAGGATCGGTCGTTGGCGAACGTCCCTCTGACTGTGTGACAGGTTGCCTGCCGCGTATACGTTTTCGTCTTCGAGCGATCCAGCCTGTTTCACGGTGGCGGTGAGATAACAGAGAGTCGATCGGCAGTTCTGATCATTGACTGACTCCCCTGACATACCACCCGATTCGCCTCGCGATCAGCTTTCGCCGAATGTGACTCCACAGTTGGCGGGCGGGAACGTCGCGGCGTCGAACCAGCACCCGACGACGACCGTCTTCGTGGTGAACACGCTCGCTAATTGCTCGGGTTACTTTGTCGTCGTCGTGATCGGCTTCATCATTCCGAGGCTGATCGATCGGCACCTGGGGCAGGAACAGCTCGGCATCTGGGACTTCGCATGGGCCACCATTTCGTACCTCCACCTTTTGTCAGTGGGCATGCAATCCTCTGTCGCGCCGTACGTCTCGGGCTATCGGTCCCAGTCGAGGATGGACCACCTGAACGGATGGGTGAACTCCTGCCTGGCTGCAACGACGATCTCGGGATTGTTGGTCTGCATCGCCGCCTTCATCCTGGCCGGCTGGGTGCCGGCGTTGATGGAGGGGAAATGGGCCGGGCTGGTCGACGAAGTACGCCTGCTCGTCTTCGTGCTCGGAGGCTGCGTTGCGCTGGAGGCTCCCTCGGCAGTCTTCCGCGGCGTGATCGGCGGACACCACCGGTATGGTATTGCAAGCGGTATCGACGCGATCGTCAATACCCTGCGGCTCGTGTTCCTGGTAGTGGTTCTGTTGATGGGGGGCGGGCTCTCTGCGTTGGCGTGGAGCACTCTGGCCTGCGCACTGCTCACGATCATCGCTCGTTGCATAATGGCACATCGAATTTGCCCGGAGCTGCGCATCTCCGTTCGCGCGGTTCAATGGCGTCGCATCGTCGAGGCAGTCCGGTTCGGCTCCAAGACCCTGCTGATCTCAGTATCCCGCGTCCTACTGTACCAGACGACCAACGTCCTGGTCATGGTGTTTCTCGGACCGGGTTTGCTGGCGGTCTACGCGCGTCCGGCCGCCCTGCTGAACCACGCCAACAGTTTCACGACGGAGTTTGCACGGGCGTTCGGACCGGCAGCGGCTTCTCTCCAGGCCGGGCGCGATGCGAAGGCCTTGGCCGAACTACATCTATCTGCGGCTCGATACACGCTATCCCTCGCGCTGCCCATCATTGCCGTACTGACCATCATGGGAGAGCCGCTCCTGAGGTTGTGGATGGGCGAAGCATACGCACTGCCGCTGGTGATCATCTGCCTGGCTCTGGGCAATCTCGGACTTCTGGCCCAGCAATCGACCGTGCAGATGCTCATCGGGATGGGCAAGCACGGCTTCGTTGCGGTAGCCACCTTGATCGCCTCGTTGATCAGTTGCGCGATGGTGTTTTTGGCACTCGCCGTCTTCGACTGGGGCCTTACGGGTGTCGCGGTGGCGACGGCCATCCCACTGTCTCTGCTGTACTTGGTAATCGTGCCTGATTATGTTCGCCGTCTTACCGGTATCTCCTGGCGCTCCTACGGCTCGCACGTCATCCCGCGTCCGCTGGTTGCCGTAGTACCATTCGCCGCCTGCCTCCTGGCGGCGCGTGCCGTACGTGAGCCTCAATCGTTGATCGAGTTGGCTGTCGAACTCGGCATCGCCGGCGTCGTGCTGGCCGCCAGCCTGTGGTGTGTCGTTGTTCCCGATACGGCTCGGATCAACCTCAGGGCGCGGCTGCTCTGCTGGGCGGGGTGATTTGCATGACCGGAGCTGCAGGTACGCAACTGAGTCGACATTCAGGAGGTCCGGACGTTCAGGTCCGACAGGTCGCGTCCATGCGATATGGGCTTCGCGTGCAACATAACGGATTCATGGCGCTCTGGACAACGACGCGGCTTCATCAACTCGTTTGTGATTGACACAGTTCGGGCGGTGCTGCTGTCCGTTGTGTGTGCTGTTTTACGAAATGGAATGGATCGTACGCTTACATAACGGCTTCGATCAATGGGGGCAGAATTCATGAAGTTCATGGTTACATTCGGTATGGACAAGGGGCAGTCAGCGGATTTCATGCCTCACCGTGAAGGCTACATCGGTATCCTCGACTGGGATAGCGAGGAGGTGGAGCGTAAGACCGATTACAGGCCGCAACGACCCGAGGGATTTCCGCAAGACAGTTGGAGATTCGGCGCTGCTACGTATTACGACGGCAAGATCTACACTTGCACGTTCCTCGAGGCACTCGTCATCAATGCCCGAACCTGGGAGGTTGAACAGGTCATTTCGGAGCCCTGGTTCAACGACCTGCATCATGTCTATGCGAACGAGCGCCACATCCTCATCGTCAACACCGGCCTCGATCGCGTCGAGATATACAACCACAGCTACGAGCACATCGGATTCTACAATCTCCTGGAGGTTGACACGTGGGAGCGGTTCGACAAGAACGTGGACTACCGCCTCGTCGAGTCCACCAAACCTCATGTGTGGCAGGCCAACTATCTGACGGAACTGTATGGCAAGTACTGGGTCACCCGATTCGGCAACAAGGATGTTCTCTGCCTGGACGACCCCGCACAGCGCATCCCGATCGACGTCGGAAATCCACATGACGGTCACATCCATGGTGATCACATCTACTATACGACAACGGACAACCAGATAGTGATTATCGACCTCGAGACAAGAAAGACAGTCGAGACAATCGATCTGCGCGATCTGGACGAGAGGAAGGAGCGAATCGGCTGGTGCAGAGGTTTCGAGATCGTCGATCGGTATGCATTTGTCGGATTCTCACGCTTCCGCCAGTCGAAGTTCCGAGCCATGGGGCACTGGATCAAGTATGGAGAGCAAATCCTTCCAAGTCAAATCATACAGGTTGATCTGCAAGAGCGCAAGATCGTGAAACGCTGCGTCATGGAGCACGATCCGGGGTGCACGATTTTCACGATCATAGACACATCCAGAATGGTATCGGCGTCCTCGGCCACATGCAATTCCGCTGCTACTGCGGTCTGATCGGACTTATCGAGCGGTATGGCAGTATCATAGAGGCATGAGTCGTTTGGGTAGAGACAACATATCCGCGTCGAAGTCCATGCGCGTAGGGATTCTGTGTGAAGGGAAGACTCTCCCCGCGTGGCAGGCACAGTGTTTGCGCGGACTGCTGAGCACTGACGGGGTGAGTGTATGCCTGCTGATCATCAACGACAGGCCGCGTCAACGTCATGCCACGCGTCGCGAGAAATGGTGGAAGCTCCTGCGGGGCAGGATCCCCTTGTGGGATCTCTACTACCATCGTCGGGTGGAACGGCTCGCTCGATCCCTTCAGCCGGTGGATATGACCGAGGCGCTCGAGGGCATTGACACTGTGCGATGCCGTACCGTCAAGCAGGGGGGAAACAGGGAGTCGTTCCCCGAGGATGTCATCCGTAAGATAGAAGATAGCCGGCTCGACATGTTGTTGCGACTGTCGTTCGGCATCCTGCAGGGTGACATCCTGCACGCGGCACGCTACGGCGTCTGGTCTTTCCATCACGGCGATATTGACAAATACCGAGGCGGACCTCCCTGTTTCTGGGAGATGGTCCACCGGACCGCGGACACCGGCTGCGTCTTGCAGCGGCTGACGGAACGTCTGGATGCCGGGGTGATCCTGCATCGGGGATGGTTCAAGACGGACGAAGTCTCATACCCTGTGAATCTCGACGCCGCCCTGTTCGGAGCCGCGGAGTGGCCCGTTCGAATGTGTCGAAGCCTGCTCGGTGGAAATGGTAGGCAGGTGGATGATGATCCCGTGAATACGGACGCCCCCGTTTACCGAAATCCCACGAACATGCAGTTCATCAGCTACCTCTGGAGAGTATTGAAAAACCGAGTACTGAGAAAAGTGAGTTGGTTCTTCCGGCACGATCAGTGGAATGTGGGTTTGGTCGATGAACCGATCCACACTTTCGTAGATCCGGAAGCTATACACAGCGTCCAATGGCTGCCGACACCGCCCCGGCATCGATTCCTGGCTGATCCTTTCGGCGTTCGACGCGACAACACCACGACAGTGTTGGTGGAGGATTTCGACTATCGGACACGCAAGGGTCGGATCGCCGCCTTCGAAGGTAGAAACGGAAAAATCGAGCGCGCGCCCGCACCGACCATCGATCGAGCCGTACACATGTCATACCCCTACATCGTGGAACGAGACGGGGAGATCTATTGCATCCCGGAGGCATCCGAAGGTGGTGGTGTTCACCTGTTCCGGGCGCTGAGACTCCCCGATCGATGGGAGAGGGCGGGAACTCTGATCGAGGATTTCCCGGCGGTAGACTCGACTATCTTCCGGCACGAAGGTAGGTGGTGGCTTTTTTGCATAGCGCGGGGCAGTATTCCGTGGACAAGACTATACGGATGGTATGCCGACGATCTGTTGGGACCGTGGATTCCCCATGCAACCAATCCGATCAAGATGGACGTGCGATCGAGTCGCCCCGGTGGCACCCCCTTTGTCCACAACGGCGAACTCTACAGGCCGGCGCAGGATTGCTCCGACACGTACGGGGGGGCCATTGCATTGAACCGTGTCCGCTGCCTTACACCCGACGAGTTCGAGGAGGAGATTGTCACATTCATACGCCCCGACCCGCATGGACCGTTCCCATCCGGAATGCACACGTTGTCCGCCGTGGGAGACCAGACGCTCATCGACGGTAAGCGGTATATATTTGCCGCGGCCGGCTTTCGGCATGCCCTCCGATCGCAGTGCCGGAATTTGGTCCGGTTTGTGGCCGGGTGTCTCGGCCGGCGACACGATTCCGAGGCAAGTGCCGAGACGCTCAGGCAACATGTGGCAGACCATTCAACGGGAGTGGGAGACCATCCCCATGCCTGAAACTTGTTGTGGCGGATCCGTCGAGACGGCCTTGGAGCAGGATGTGGCAGCGACAGGGAACGGACAGCGGGATCACAGCATCTGCTTCGTTGCGCAATATGCCTTGGGCGCGATGTCCGGGGGGCGAGCAGGCTTCGTTGGTGGGATCGAGTGGCAGCAAAGCCTCATGGGGCGGTGGTTTGCCGATCGCGGATACCGTGTCAGTATGTTGACATGGGACGAGGGACAGCCGGACGGGATCGAAATCGATGGCGTGCGCGTGCTGAAGATCTGCCGCGCCGACGAGGGCATTCGGGGAGTGCGCTTCCTGCATCCTCGATGGACCGGGCTGGTTCGTGCAATGAAGCGCGCGGATGCCGATCTCTATTACCAGAACTGCGGTGAGTATGTTACCGGGCAAGTCGCCGCCTGGTGCCGCCGTCACGGCCGGCGCTTCGTCTACTCCGTTGCGAGCGACCCGGACTGCGATCCGAAACTCCCCACGATGAAGACCGTTCGTGAACGTGTGCTCTACCGTTACGGACTGAAGCGAGCCGACCGCGTCATTGCGCAGACCCTGCGTCAGCAGCACATGTTGCGCGATGGCTTCGACGTAGATTCCGTTGTGATCCCCATGCCCTGCCCCGGACCGGTCGACACGGACTACCATGCTCCCGATCCGCCAAAACCGGAATCGGTGCATATCGTCTGGGTGGGGCGTGTGGCTGAGGTCAAGCGTCCGGAGCTTTTGGTGGATTTGGCCCAGGCGATGCCCGAGGTAACGTTCGATCTCATCGGACCGGACTCGGCCGGAGATTTCTCGCGGCGTGTCATGCAACGCGCCGCCGAGCAGCCCAACATTGTGGTTCGCGGGCGTGTAGCCCGCGAGGATATGCCTGATTGTTACAGACAGGCCTCCCTGCTTTGCTGCACGTCTGCCTATGAGGGTCTTCCGAATACGTTTCTCGAGGCGTGGAGTCATGGCGTACCTGCCGTTTCCACGTTCGATCCGGGGGATCTGATTCAGACACACAATCTCGGTGCGATTGCCGCTGACGTGCCAGGTTTGGTTGCTTCGATCCGGTCACTTGTCGACTCCCCGGATCGCTGGAGAACCGCATCCGAAAACGCCAGGCGATACTACGTGCAGAACCACACGGTCGAGAGTGTGATGCCGCGCTTCGAGCTTGTCTTCACCGAAGCTCTCGGTTCACAAGCCACTGCAGATCCAAACGCACGACGATGAGAGTCGCTTTCGTCACACAATTCCCCGTTGATCCCGACGCACCGCACGGCGGCGTCGAGTCGGTCAGCGTGAACCTGGTCCGCGCCTTGTCCGAATTCGATGACCTGGAACTTCATGTGGTGACGCAGGACGCCACGCAATCCGAAACGCAAACCGGACATTGGCGTAACGTATCGATCCATCGCCTACCACGGTGCAGCCGGCGTTTGTTGAGGGACGTGACGGGACCGGGTCGACGCCGGATGAGGCACTATCTCACCCGATTGGCGCCCGACGTGGTCCACGCCCACGACACATGCGGCTTGTTGGTCAAGGGATTGTCTGTCCCGCGGGTCTTCACTGTTCACGGTTTCATTCACATGGACACGCGACTGTCGGGTCGGCGCATGCCCCGGCTGCGATCTTGGCTGTGGCGCCGGGCGGAACTCGCCGGATGGGCGGATCAGCCTCACATCATCTCCATCAGCCCGTACGTGCGCGACCACCTCGAGCATGTCGCACGAGGAACCGTCCACGATATCGACAACCCCGTCGCCGAGGATTTCTTTCACATTGGACGACGCGAGGACAAGCGTCGTATCTTCAGCGCGGCTGTCATCTCACCCATCAAGAACACTCTGGGACTGCTTGCCGGCTTTGCCCGACTCGTCGAGCGAGGTTCTGACGCGGAACTCCGACTTGCCGGACCGCACCTCGATGAAACTTATCTCGCGCGCGTCCGGGACTTTATCCGTCATAATGGACTGGCGGATCGAGTCGTCATGTTGGGCCCGCTGGATGCAGCCCGTGTGCGGGAGGAACTGGCGACCGCGGCCGTATTCGTTCTCACCTCCCTGCAGGAGAACGCACCGATGGCGATTGCGGAAGCGATGGCCGCCGGTGTACCCGTTGTGACCTCAAACCGCTGCGGGATGCCCTACATGATCAAGGACGGTGAATCCGGTTACCTTGTCGATCCCAACAACCCCGACGACATCGCGACGCGCCTCGGGCAATTGCTCGAGAGCGACGACGATCGTGCTCGCATGGGAGCCGACTCGAGGCGGATCGCCGAACAGCGCTTTCACCCCGGGCTTGTTGCCAAGCGCACTGTCGAAGTCTACAGGCAAGCCGTGCGAGGCGGCGCCCGAAGGAACGGACGTGTCCTGCCCTGAGCCCGATGTGAGCCTCCGCCCGATGCCGTATCCCTACCGGGCCATGGTCGCGATCTGCAGCGATCTTGACGAGACCCCGGACCGGGATGTCTACTTGGAGATCATGCGTTTCCTCAACACGAACGAGAGCACGTCGATGGGGTTCGGCGTCGGACTTGAAGTCGGGAACACCATCTATTTCGACATGCCACCCGACCAGTTCGCCTATTGGAACACGGACGACGCCGGCCGGGACATGGTGCGAACGTTGATTCGAAGCGGACACATCGACTGTCTGCACTCATACGGCGATCTGGCCACCACACGAAATCACGCCGCGCGGGCGCTTGACGACCTCGAGCGTCACGACGCTCGAATCAGCGTGTGGATTGACCACGGAAGGGCCCCCACGAACTTCGGTCCCGACATCATGCACGGTCGAGGCGACCTGCCCGGCTCCGATGCCTACCACTCCGATCTGACATCCGACTTCGGTGTCCGATACGTATGGCGAGGCCGGGTTACGAGTGTCATAGGGCAGGACGCGCCATTCAGCCCGGGCGGCCTGTGGACGGGGCGGCATCCCGTCGCCTCGATGAAAACCGTTGCCAAGGAGACCGCCAAGCATGTTCTGGGGCGTCGGGGACAGGGACGGCGGCCTTACGACAAGTACGCCATGCACGGCCCCAACCGTCTGCTTCGACGATCCTCCCTGCGCGACGGGCGGGAGATCTACGAGTTTCAGCGATGCAATCCCCACTGGGGCGGGGTGAGCTCATGCGAAACCGGCCGCGCCATAAGTCAGGTGCTCACGGGCTCCATACTCGACCGGCTCGTTCACCGCGAGGCCGTCTGTGTTTTGTACACACATCTCGGAAAGATCGGGCGAGAGGAGAAGCCCTTTGACGAATCAGGTGTCGAGGCATTTCGCCGCCTGGCCCGAATGTACGACGAAGGACTCATCCTCGTGCTGACGACGCATCGCCTCCTGCGATACATCACGCTCAGAGACCGGGTAACCTGGCATGCTGCCAGCGAGGACGACATGACCGCGATCCACGTTACCTTCGACACCGGCGACGGGCTCACAGGAGATGTTGACACCGCGCGCGACCTTGCCGGTTTGACTTTCCATGTACCGGACGAGCCACACTGCCGGTTGACCGTAAACGGTGAAGAGGTCCAGGAGCTTCAGGCAAACCCACGAGATCACACCGGCCGGCGCAGTGTGATGATTCCGATCGACAGGCTCGCTTTCCCGGATGTGCGGGTAGAATCATGAACGACACGACTGTCAGTGTCGCGCGTGTGTCAGATGGCTATCATGACGTGCCGCCGTATACCCCGTTCGAAGCGCCCGTGGAATATCCCTTTCGGGATAAGGCAGTCGCCGGATCCGACATTCCCAACGCTGGATACAACGGCGTGCGCCTCGCCATGTGTTTGCTGGGAATGGATAGGACAGGTATCGACACGCCTTCCTGGAATCCCCTGGGCGACGTCATCCGGCCGGGCGACGCTGTGGTTCTCAAGCCGAACTTCGTTCGGGAGTTCCGGGAAACGCATGATGGCGATGACGACTGCCTCATCACGCACGGATCCGTCATCCGTGCGGCCGTCGACTACACTTACCGAGCTCTCCAAGGCCGGGGGCGGATTATCATCACCGACGCCCCGCAGAATGACGCCGACTTCGACGCGATTCGACGCATGACCGGACTCGACGAGATCCGGTCGTTCTACCGCCATCACGCCGACTTCGATGTTGAAATATACGACCTTCGACCCGAGCGTGCCCGGAAGATCGACGGGGTAATCGTCGGACATGAAACTCAGCCGGGCGATCCTCAGGGCTACGTCAAGGTGGACCTGGGCGATCGATCAGCTTTTGCCGACATCGCCGGCCTCTGTCACCTGCTCTACGGTACCGAATACGACGTCCGTGAGTTGCACCGACACCACCATGATAGCGTTCACGAATACCTGATAGCCGGGACCGTTCTTCAGGCCGACTGTGTCGTGAACCTTCCCAAGCTCAAGACGCACAAGAAGGTCGGGCTCACCGCATGCATGAAAAATCTCGTCGGAATTAATGGAAACAAGAACTGGCTTCCTCACCATCGCGAGGGAACACCCTCCCAGGGTGGCGACCAGTTCGCCGACGATCGCCTCAAACGACGCATAGAACGTACGACCGCGGCCGGGTTCAAACGGGTATTCCCGTGGCTCGGTCCGTGGCGATCGAGGGTGGCCGGTCCGCTGAAAGCCGCGGGCAAGCGAATCTTCGGCGATACGAACTCCGGAACCGTCCGGTCCGGCAACTGGTACGGTAATGACACCACCTGGCGCATGGTCCTGGACTTGAACCGCATTCTGCTCTACGCGGATGGGGACGGATGCCTTCACGACCGCCCCGTACGCAGGGTGTTCAACCTGGTGGATGCAGTCGTAGCCGGTCAGGGAAACGGCCCGCTCGATCCGACACCCAAACCCACGGATCTGATCCTGGCAGGTTTCAATCCGGTAGCGGTCGATTTGGCATGCGCGCAACTGATGGGCTTCGACCACCACCTGATTCCCATGCTGCATAAGGCTCTCGAGCCGCACCCGCTGCCGCTCGCACCGTTTGGATTCGATGACGTCTGTCTCGAGTCAAACGACGATTCCTTGAATGGACCCTTGGTTAATCTGACCGAGCCGATACAGGCATTCGAGCCGCACTTCGGGTGGAAGGGGCACATCGAGTGTCAGTCCGAGCCGGCGGACGTTCCCGGGTAAGTCAATAATGGTTCCAGCAACAGAGACCACAACACGACCGAGCGACGACGCGACGAAGCCGACGCCCTCCTCGCCGCAGTCAGACCGTCACGTTCACTACGAACGCCTTTTCGAGGCGCGCGGCCGGAGTCTGCCCTCACGCGTTATTGCCCGGATCGTCTGCCACACGATCGTCGGTTGCTTCCACGCGGCTACTGCGTTTCTGAGAAGATTCGTCGGCCGTTCCCGTGCCGGAAAGCCAGTCGAGCGTCGCGCCCGGATCGTTCTGACCGGGACTTTCTTCGCTGATAGCTGGCTCGAGGCGCACGTTCGGCCACTCGCGGCGTCACCGTACTGTGAGCACGTTTGGGTCGTTTCCGATCGCCCGTTCGTACCCATGGAGAACGTGACGTATACCTGCCCACCGCGGTGGCTCCAGCGGCTTATTCGCCGTGTACCGGCTCGTTCTTTCCTGTTCGTAATTACGGCCATCCGACGGCGCGCCGATGTCGTTGGGGGATTCCACTTGCTCGTCAACGGTCTGCTGGCCCTCTTGACGGCGTCACTGGTCGGCGCCAAGTCAATGTACTTCTGCGTCGGTGGATGGGCCGAAGTCGTTCGGGGGGGTGTGCACGGAGGCAACCGTCTGTTCACCATGATCGATCGAGACGACATGTCCCTCGAACGCAAGCTTCTGCGGGCTGTCAGACGGTTCGATCTCATTCTCACTATGGGTACCGGGGCGCGGACTTTCCTGCTCGATCGCGGCGCACGCTGTCCCGTGGAAGTGATGTCCGGCGGTATCGATTCGACGAAGCACGCACCGGCCGACCGGACGCCCACTTACGATCTGATCACCGTATCACGCATCGCGCCGGTCAAACGCCTGGACATCTTCCTCGAGGTCGTCCGCAAGGTGGCGGATACAGTTCCGACCGTAACCGCCCTGATCGTCGGTGATGGAGAGGAACTTGCATCGCTGAAGGAGCAAGCGCAAAGACTCGGAATCGCCGACCGCGTGACCTTCGCCGGACGACAGAGGAACGTCGAACGCTGGCTGGCCGACGCACGCCTCTTCGTCCTGACCTCCGATTCGGAAGGCCTGTCCCTCGCCGTCATGGAAGCGGCGATGACCGGACTACCGTCCGTAGTGTCCGACGTCGGTGATCTGGGCGATCTCGTATGCGACGGCGTCAATGGCTTCCGACCGCCACCGCGGGCCGTTGATCAGTTTGCAGCCCGAATCACCGAACTCCTCACGGATCAGACTCTGTACCGACGCTTCGCTCACGCCTCCCGAGAATCCGCACTCCGCCACTCTGTCGAGGCGACCCGGCATCGCTGGATGGACATCCTTGACCGGTTGGGGTTCGGCGAGATGCCCGACCGACAGAGCCTTTCAGATCGCCGCTTCCTGGATCGCGTTTCCTCCCGCCACCACCTTTGGAGACTGTCCAACCACATCACCAATCGAAAACCCGCCAGGGTGTTGTCACTGGTGCCGCCGCGGGTGTGGCTGGGCGGACGATTCCGCCGGAAACACGGGTTCCTTCGATCGGCGGAGCGTTGGAGCAAGGACGAGACCGCGGCTTATCAGATGCAAGAACTTCGGCGGGTGATCACGATCGCCTACGAACGCTCACCTTACTATCGCCGCGTGTTTTGCGCCTGCGGGTTCGAGCCGGGCGACCTGCGAGCACTCTCCGACGTCGCCGCACTGCCTACGATCCGAGCTGAAACCGTCCGAGACCACCTGGATGCAATGAGTACGACTCGGTGGCCCACCTCGATGATGGATGTCGTTTCCACAGCCGGTACCAACGGGAAACCGCTCCACTTCTACATCAACAGTGATCGCTCGACAGGAGAGTACGCACACCTGATTGCGAGCTGGGAACGGGTCGGCTATGACCTCGATCAGCCGCTGGTGGTCCTGCGCGGGCGCGTGATTCGACTGGACCGTCAAGGGCGGCGCTACGAGTTCGATCCGCTGCTGCGGCATCACCACTTCAGCGCCTTACACTTGAACGACGAGCACATGCAGTCATGCATCGAATGCGTCCGCAGTGTGGCTCCGTGTTTCCTCCATGTCTATCCGTCTTCCGTGGCTGCGTTGGCTCGATTCCTGCGCCGAATGAACGGGCAAGCGCTCACCGGTGTCCAAGGCGTGATTGCCGAATCCGAGGTCGTCTACCCGGAGCAACGCCGGTTCGTGGAGGAAACCCTCGGATGCCGTTACTTCTCCTGCTATGGACAGACCGAGAAGGTCGTCATGGCCGCCGAGTGTGAACACACGACGGACTATCACGTCTGGCCCACCTATGGCTTCTTCGAATTGCTCGCTGACGAGGGACATCCCGTCACGGAGCCCGGGCAACGCGGCGAGATCGTCGGCACGGGTTTCACCAACACCGTCGTTCCATTCATTCGCTACCGCACCGGCGACTACGCCACGTACGTTGCCGATGCCTGCGAGGCCTGCGGCAGGAACCACGTCTGTATGACGGACATCAGGAGCCACCGCACGCAGGAGGTGCTCGTTGCGGCAGACGGATCGATGATCCCATGGGTCGCAGTCAATATGCACGACTCTACATTCGAGTTCGTCCGGCAGTTCCAGTTCTACCAGGACACGCCCGGCCGCGCGATTCTCCGGATCGATCCCGTGGACGGATTCAAACCCGAGATGGAGCAGCGGATTCTGGCCAACCTCAGGGCAAAGCTCGACACCAGACTCGAACTGCGCATTGAGCGATGCTCGTCCATCCGTACCGGCCCCAGAGGGAAGGCCATCTACGTGGACCAGCGGATTCCCGACGTCAACGGTGCCGCACCATGAGATCGACCTTGCCCACGGGGACCATGAGCCGCCGTCGCGTCCGCGGCGCGCGCCCGTTCCCCGGTATCCGTGGAGATGAGTGCATTCCGTGTGCCACTGTTGTGTCAGCAGTGCCTGAATGAAGATAATGTCGTCCGACCGAGAGCACCTCGTCGAGGCTTGAGGATCGGTTTCGTTCGTGGGAGATCCTCAGTGCCCGGATTGATGTCCAGTGTGTCAAAGATAGAGCCGGCTTACGTCGTGGCCCGCTGTCTGCTCAACGCTGCCTACGCCGCGCCGGGCGTTCGAGGCTGGCTGATCCGGCGGCATGCACCCAAGCTCGGACGAGCCGACGCCTCCTACTCTCTTGGCGTCCTCAACTGGCACCTGTCGCACATCGCGCCCGATCGGAAGGTCGAGGGTCGAGTCTATGCCGAGCTGGGTCCGGGCACCAACGTCGGAACGCTCGTGGCCCTTCTACTTCTGGGAGCCAGGAGAGTCTACGCGTTCGACATCATCCCCTATGAGCAGTGGAGGGATGATACGCCCGGCTTGATCCGCACCGTCCGTTCCGCCATGGAGGGCGACGAGCGGCTTCAGCTACCCGAAGCCGATGTAATCGAAGCTCGTGCGAGGCGGCTCGAACAGACCGGATTGAGAGACCTCGAGTACATAGCACCCTATGACTGCTCTCTGGCGCCGATCCCGGACGGAGAACTGGACGGCGTCTACTCCCACACGGTCCTGCAGTATGTGGACTCTCTACGCGACCTGCACCGGGGCATCCACCGCTGCCTCAAACCCGGAGCCGCCGCCAGCCATCATATCGACCTGACATCGCAGGGACTCTCCAGCGGATGTGAGCTGCTGCACCTGCGCCATCCGCGCTGGCTTTGGTCACTTATGTCGTGCAGGCATCCTGGGGCCGAGACCCGTCTTCGACGCTCGGATCATGTGGCGGCGGCAGAGGCGGCCGGGCTGAAGGTCGAGGTCGTAGGCGAGTCGCTGCTTCCGGCATTGCCCTACGTGCGACACCGTCTGTCCCGTCCGTTTCGGGACAAGTCCGAGGACGATCTTCGTTGCATTATGGCACACCTTGTCACACGTCGGCCGTCTCGATCGGCCGATGAGGAATAATGGGCAGAACCGGGACGACCGCAATCCCGAATGACCGGGTGATTGGACTGTCCCGTGATTGCCAGGGTTTGTGGTCGTGCGGTTGTTCGGTCGTTCGAGACGGTGCGCGGTTGGACGTGCTCGTAGGGGCGTTTCCAAGCACCGTCAGGCTGTTGGAGACGGCGTATCGGTTGCCGGACTTCCGGCGGAGCATTACGATGACTGGGGTTGTGTTGTCTGATCTCGTCCCGGTGGTCGAACCGGCAAGTGCAGCATCTCCGACACGCGGCCATCCACCGACGATTGCCGGGGTTTATCTCCGCCGGCCCGACGAATGTGGCCAGGCGGATTCAGTGAGGGAGCCGATTGATGTACATCCTGGGAATATCCGCGTTCTACCATGACAGCGCCGCGGCGTTGATCCGTGACGGCGAGATCATCGCGGCCGCTCAGGAAGAACGCTTCTCGCGCAAGAAGCACGACTTCCGGTTTCCCCAGCACGCGATCGACTACTGCCTCCAGGAGGCGGACGTCACGCCGGCCGACCTCGACTTCGTGGCTTTCTATGACAAACCTCTTCTGAAGTTCGAGCGACTTATAGAGACCTACCTGGCCTATGCGCCGGTCGGGCTCCGCTCCTTCATAATGGGCATCCCCCTCTGGATGCGCCAAAAACTCCATCTACCACGAGAGATCGACCGCGGCTTGAACCGTCAGTACAAGGGGCGTTACGTCTTCACCGATCACCACGAATCGCACGCCGCCAGTGCCTTCTTCCCCTCTCCCTTTCAGGAGGCGGCCATCCTCACACTCGACGGTGTCGGTGAATGGGCGACGGCCACCTTTGGCGTCGGACGAGGCAACCGGATTGAACTGACTCACGAGCTGCGTTTCCCCCATTCGCTGGGTCTGCTCTACTCGGCCTTCACCTACTTCACCGGCTTCAGGGTCAACTCCGGCGAGTACAAACTCATGGGGCTCGCCCCCTACGGCGAGCCGCGCTACAAGGATGTCATCCTGGACAAGTTGATCGACCTGAAGGAAGACGGCTCGTTCCGGATGGACATGAGCTACTTCAACTATTGCCAGGGGCTGACCATGACCGGCCCGAAGATGAACGGGCTGTTCCAAGGGCCGCCGCGCAGACCGGAGTCACCCCTGAGCCAGCGCGAGATGGACATCGCGGCATCGATCCAGGTCGTCACCGAGGAGATCATGCTGCGATCCGCCCGCCATGTCAGAGAGCAGACGGGTATGAGTAACCTGGTCCTCGCCGGCGGCGTTGCGCTCAACTGCGTGGGCAACGGCCGTATCCTGCGGGAGGGGGGATTCGAGAACTTCTGGATTCAGCCTGCCGCCGGTGACGCCGGAGGAGCGCTCGGCGCGGCGTTGTTCGTATGGCACCAGCTTCTCGACGAGCCGCGCGACGTCGATAACGTGAACGATCTTCAACACGCGTCGTTTCTCGGCCCGTGCTTCTCGCACGACGAGATTCGCACGACACTCGATAATATCGGGGCGATCTACCACTACCACGAAGACGAGAATGACCTCGTCGAGGCAGTGGCAGAGGAAATCGCATCCGAGAAAATCATCGGGCACTTCATGGGCAGAATGGAGTTCGGACCTCGTGCCCTGGGAGCGCGCTCCATCCTCGGCGATGCTCGCAGCATCAAGATGCAGTCAGTGATGAACTTGAAGATCAAGTTCCGCGAATCGTTCCGGCCGTTCGCCCCATGCGTCCTGCGCGAGGACGTGCACGAATGGTTCGATATGAAGCCCAACCAGGACAGTCCCTACATGCTGCTCGTCGCCGATGTCCGGAAGGAAAAACACCTGCCGTTGGATGGGCAGACCGATGGGCTTGCCGGAGTGGACCGCCTGTTGAAAGTTGTTCGCTCGACCGTTCCGGCCATCACTCACGTCGACTACTCGGCGCGCGTGCAGACCGTCGATCCTGAGCGGCACGGCCGATTCTATCACCTGCTCAAAAGGTTCAAGGAAAAAACCGGCTGCCCCGTGATCGTCAACACGAGTTTCAACATCCGTGGTGAGCCCATCGTCTGCACGCCGCAGGATGCGTACCGTTGTTTCATGGTGACCAACATGGACGTCCTCGTGCTAGAGAACTTCGTCCTCCACAAGCAGGAGCAACCTCAGGCGAAGCAGCACGAGGTGGACGCCCATCTGGCTAAGTTCGATTTGGATTGAGACTATGTCCGTCATCGAGATCAACTGGAACCCGGGCCGACGCCAACTTCGCAGCTTCGGCATCATCTGCCTTGTGGCGTTCGGCGCAATTGGTGCCTGGATTTACTTCCGGCATTCGATCTTCGGATTCGGGATGGCCGGCCCCACCGCGAGCACCACCGCCTATATACTCTGGGGCGTGGCCGTGCTGTGTGCGGCGCTCGCCGGTGCCGCACCTCCAGCACTGCGACCGCTGTATGTCGCTCTGTCGGCCATCACGTTGCCGATCGGATTCGTGGTTTCGCACGTGGTTCTGGCCCTCCTGTTTTACATCGTGGTGACGCCGATCGGGCTCGTCATGCGGCTGACCGGATGGGATCCGCTTTGCCGCCGGTTCGACCCCGGCGCAGACAGCTATTGGACTCGCCGTGAGCCCGTGACCGATGTGAAGCGCTATTACCGGCAATTTTAGGGCTCCGTCAGCCGCTAACTGATCGGCTGAGTGCCCCATGGCGTCAGCCATGGGGGACACGCCCTAAAAGGGGAGATCGAACCGGAGGCGGCCTGCTGAGATGGAGTGGGCAGGCAATTGAGCATTGCTGGTCACGGCCTGCGGGTCTGACCTGCGCACCTATGTTTCACCGAGCCCTTGCCCTGAGCTCGTAGTCGTGGTAGACAGGGATTCAGGAACCAGGAGCATGAGAATGCCTGAGGCCCCCAAAGATACGAACGAATTCAAAGAGGCCGCAAATGCCGCTCGGACCGGTCTGCTTGTCGAGTTCTGGGACTTCCTCAAGCACAACAAGAAATGGTGGCTGCTACCCATCGTAGTGATGATGTTGCTGGTCGGCGTGCTCGTCATGTTGAGCAGTACGGCCGCAGCACCGTTTATCTACACGTTGTTCTAGACCACGGTGCGCGACCCTGCCACGCGCACGAGCCGTGGGCTTTCAGCCAGCTGGGAGTCGCCTGCCGAGACACGTCGAAGGATTGGGCACGGCGAGATAGACCGCGGTGCGCGATCGGGCGCCGCGACAGTGGGCTGCTCCAGGATGGTTGTGTGTCGTGTGTGATATATGTGACACACATCTGCCAACTACGGCCCCGACCAGTCGGTCTGCGACACCCCTGCTCACTGACAACGTCCTGCCGAGGGTGCGAGCCTGTCCGCCCGGATCGAAAAGGAACGTGGAGATGAATCTATGGGCAGAATGACGCTGACGAGGGCTACCTCGGGCACGGGCGAAGAACCAGGCTATTCGCCGGGTGAACCGCAGACGTCGCGACCGCGAATGTCCCGGAAGAAGCGACTGCTCTTTGCCTGCATGACCTTCATTGTCTTCATGTTCCTTTTGGGGATTGCATTCGAACTGATTCTCGGATTCTTGGCCCCACAGCCACTGCTGCCACGATACGTGACCGACTTCGGTTTCGGCATCCGTGTGCATTGTCCCGACATCTCGATCCACCACACGACCGCGGACTACCGCATAGGTGTTCGCACCAACTCGAAAGGCATTCGGGCGGACCGCGAGTTCGCCGTGCCCAAACCCGAGGGCGTCATCCGTATCGTCGGTGTGGGGGATTCGTTCACGTTCGGCTATGGGGTAGAGGTCGAGGACACCTACCTCGCCCGTGTGGAACGTATCCTCGAGGAGCAGGGCTTCTCCGTCGAAACGATCAACTTCGGTGTGGCCGGACACGGTACGGCGGAGCAGATGATTATGCTCGAGAACGTCGGCTTCTCGCTCGATCCCGACTTCGTCGTCGTCGGCTACTACATGAACGACATCGCCGACAATACACGCTCCATGTTGTATTCGCTCAATGACGATGGGAATCTCGTTCGCAAAGCGGAAACATACCTGCCCGGTGTCGAGATCCGCGACTTCCTGTACTCGTTCGCCCTGTACCGGTTCCTCGCCGAGAGATTCCACCTGATGTACTTCGCACGTACGCGTCTTTCCGACCTGCTCCAGAAGCGCATCCGCGATCAGCACCGTGCAGCGGCCTCGCTCGATACCCAGGACGAGGAGCGATTGACGGCCACTCTGTTGGACGAAGTGAAACGTAAGTGTCTGGCCCGCGGCATTGGTTTCTGCGTGTTGGACATCCCTTCAGAGTACAACAAGAGCAACCTTCCTCGCGCGTTCCTCGAGGTCGTTACACCGGACGACATCGTGGACTTGCGCCCCGCCTTCCACGAGCGCATGAAGACCACGAAGCTCTACTGGACCCGGTCGGATGGCCACTGGACGCCGACCGGGCACGAGATCGCGGCCGATGCCCTCGCCCGTCATATCCGTTCGCTGATCACCACCGACCTCCCCGGCACGTAGAACCGGTCCCGGAACCTGCGGCCGACCTGCCAACCCGCGCCAGGCTTTCTTGCTTGCGCGAGGAACCTGCCAACTCCAACCGAAACACCTTTGTCCGAAGCCGCTTGCGAGTCTCGCCGGGAAGCGAACATCTTTTTACACTAATGTTACCGATTTAATGGACGCAAAGCGTTAAACCGTATATTATATGTGATACGCTGGCGGGGGCGCCGGGTTTACAGCCAACGGACGAGCGTCCAACGGTAGCTGCTCCGTCAAAGACGGCGTTTGATCGACCGGGCGTCGCGGCGCCGGATCGGAGACAGTAACTCAAAATACAGGGCCAGGCTAATGAGCGTCAACATCGTCAAACCGTTCCCTGCCAGGCAGAGGAAGGTGGTCGACAGGAACCACACAAGAGAATCGCGTGACCGTCGGGGTACGCACAGCGGGCTGCTGGCGGGCCGGAAGGGGCTCGTCTTCGGCATTGCCAACGACCGAAGCATCGCCTGTCAGATCGCCCGTAGCTGTCTGGACGAAGGCGCTGTGTGCGCATTCCCGTTTCTTCCAGGCGAGAAGAGCGAACGGCGAGTGCGACAGGCGGTCGCCGGTCTCCGTATCGAGGATCCATGGCTCCTGGCCTGTGATGTAACGAAAGAGAGCGACCTGGACGACGCCATCTCAGCCGCCGGCGAGCGGTTCGGTACGATCGACTTCGTCGTTCATTCCATTGCCTACGCCGATCGTACCTACTTGCGTCCGGGCAGGTTTGCCGACACGCCGCGCGACGTCTTCGCGCAGGCACTCGACATATCCGCCTATTCTCTCGTGGCCGTGGCACGGCGAGCCAAGGCGATCATGCCGGACGGCGGCTCCATCGTAGCCATGAGCTACTACGGCAGCGAGAAGGTGATTCCCGGCTACAACGTCATGGGGGTCGCCAAGGCGGCCCTCGAGGCGTCGGCGCGATACCTGGCCGCCGAACTCGGCGAGTCGGGCATCCGCGTCAACACGCTCAGCGCCGGGCCGATCCGCACGCTTTCCTCGGCGGCGGTCTCAGGGATCGACGAGATTCTGGAGAGGGCGCCGCAAAAGGCTCCCCTGCGCCGCAACATCGACGGCGCCGACGTGGGTAAGACGGCCGTGTATCTGGTCAGCGACCTCTCCAGCGGCGTCACGGGCGAGAACCTCTACGTCGATGCCGGGTTGAACATCCTGGGGTTGTAGGTCCCTGGCGGCATGCTGAAGAAGTCCGCCCAACGCGCGTGAAACCGCTTGCAGTCGACAAGAACAAGTGTCTCTCGCAGTTCGATCGCTCCCGTCAAAGCGTTATCTTCCGTGATGGCCCCGGTTGCCGGATCTGCGTCGAAAAACCCTATAAGAAAAGCACATTGAGGTGACATGTCAGGAGCCTTGGAGTCCATCCGAGCGGACAAGCGAGGATCTTCGACGACGACTGATAATCAGTCGTTCGAGATCACGCATCGTTCAGCGTATGCAACGCGATTTCTTATAGGGCGGTATGGCTGCCGTACCCAAGTACGTTCGCTCATGAAAATGTCGCTTCTTGATGCCCGTGGGTTTTTCATGACTAGAATAAGGATGACTCCCGTAGTCGGTCGTTCCTGAGGGACCGACGGACACGGTTGACAGCATCTCCCCTCGAGGCCAAAAGGGGCATTCAATTACGTGGCGGGGTGCTGACACAGAAGATGTAACCATTGAGAGAGGGTTGAGGAATGTCTAGCCGTGGAACGCGAAAGACGGTGGCGTGTGTCGTATGGATGGGTCTTGTGGGCTTCGTACTGGTTGGCGCAAATGGACAAGCCGTCTTTGCTCAGGCCCTACCCAGTGTCGAGGCAAAGCCCTTACTTGGCGTCACTGCGTCGAAACTTCCTGGAACAGAAGTTATCAGTGCGCGAGACACGAGGTATGCAGGTGCCCTCGCGCGCGACGCGAACGGCGACACGTACATCGCGGCCGGGCTCATCCAGGCCGGGGATTACGCCTACTACGTGGATGACTATCCTGACAACCATACGTTCGGCACGGGCGAGGAAACCGCCGGCCCGAACTTGATCTCCGTTGTCGACACGATCATCGTGGGGACCGACTTCGGCCCGGGCTTGCCGGGCACCAATCTCCTGCAGGTCAACTACTTCACGGCCGACGGCTCCGACATCGTCCCCGCGGGATCCCTATCACCACCGCCGGATAGCCTGATCTACGATTCCTGGCGGTTTGATGTGGGAGCCACTCTCGATGGTGTGGACAAGATCAACTGGACCCCGAATCCCGGATTCACCGTCGTCGGTTCCGGAATCTGCCTGGCGGACGCAGGGGAGATCATTAACTGTTTTGACCTCGCAGTTGACGACAGTGACGCGAACGGCGTATCCGGCATAGGGGTGGTCGGTCTCGACGGGGCCGACATCGCCGGCTTCGGTGTCGATGAGATGATCATGTATTGGGAGATACAGTTGGAACCGTCCTGCGGTGACGGACACGTAGACGCCGGTGAGGAATGTGACGACGGCAATACGATTGACGGCGACGGGTGCTCGGCGACTTGTCGGAATGAGGCCGACCCCTCAGACCTGGACGAAGACGGTGACGTTGACCTGGAGGACTACGCCATATTCCAAAGGGCCTTCACCGGATCGGAGTAGCCCGCAGTGGAAGTCGTATAACAGGTCCTGGAACGGTCTTCCTAGTAGAAGTCAGAGTGGCTGATGTCGTCGCGGATGAAGTTCGCCACTCGGGCAAGTTCGTCCAGCTCGGCGATGAAGCCTTTGCGGTTGAACTCCGACGACAGGAGAACCGTAAACCGATGCCGATAAGTGATCATCCCGTCGGAAAAGGGAAGCGCCGACTTGTGCGTGTGGTGCCCGATGATCTGCAGGCCGTGCTTCGTGAAAAGACCGGTCATGACCTTCATCAGTCCGGCGAAATCGGGTGAGGAGACGCGAAGCGTCAGCGGAAGCGCGTCGCCGTGGGTCACCGCCTCCGGATGTTCGATGCGGGTGAACAGCGGAAAGAGGTTGAGTGTCTCCCCAAACCGTGCCGTATCTCGCTGGATCCGCTCAATCTGCAGCGGCTCCCCGGACACGTATAGCAGGACGACGGCCTCCGTTCCAAGCGCGTGCGAAATACCCTGCTCGACGGTCCCACCACGCTCCACCACAAAGGCTGATGCGTCCTGGAGGATCCCGATCCGGTCCGAGCCTATCAAGTGGAGCAGGCCGTACTCCGTCCCTGAGGACTCCTCTGCCATGATCTCACCTCCCAGCAAACCGGACTACACCACCCCGAAGCAACCTGTCTGGATCGTAAGACACGGCTGACCGGTCGTCAAGACTAACCAGCCGTGTCCATCGGGTGTCCCACATAGTGAGGTAGCGTCCGCTCGACGCATCAAGAACAGGCTGCCGGATCGACGACCCTCGTGAGTGGTGTTCTGCCAGTAACGGGCGCGCCCGCGGTACCGCAAGCAGGGAAGGGACGCTCGACAGGCTACCGCTTGACCACGGCACGGCGGCTCGGTTCTTGTTCGATCTTGGGAAACCGTGTAGACTCCGTGCCCCCTGGACCGGTGTGCGGTGCGGTACGCCGGTCTGCGGCACGGAGCCCGTCCAGACATGGACTGCGGGAGGCGTATCGAGGTAAGTGTCTCGCGCATCAGCAAGCCGCCGGCCGGCTGGCCGCAGGCCGTGTGGGTTGCTCAACTGGAACCTTAGGATGGTGGACGTCAAGGCACGGGAGGTCCACCATGCGTAGAACTCGTTTCCGGCATGACGGTCGTGGCCCATGAAGGCATGGGCTGCGTTCGCCAAGGTCTGGAATTCACTCGAACGGCAAGGAGACGATCACAATGAGAACCAACTCAGCCCTTTACTCATCGACCCGAGGCTTCGCACTTGCAGGCACCATGCTGCTTTCGCTTGCCTTGATGACCGGCTGCCCCAGCGGCACCCCGGGCGGCGGTACGACACCCACCATTGCCCTCTCCCCGACCACGCTGACGTTCACGGGCTTCGAGTTCAGCGCCAATCCGGCGGACCAGACGATCCAGATCTCCAACGCGGGGATCGACACGTTGACGTGGTCCGTCACGGACAACGCGACCTGGCTGTTCGTCACGCCCACCTCCGGCAGCGTGACGACAGGGACGGCCGAGATGACGGTCAGTGTCGATACGGTTGGTCTGACCGCGGCCGCATCGCCCTACACAGCACAGATCACGGTCAGTGCCACCGGCGCGAACAATACGCCGCAGACAGTCAACGTCACCCTCACACTGGCGCCGGTGACGTGCGAGTCGCTTTCGGGATCGATTACCACGGATACTACTCTTGGCGGGCCGTGCTACATTGTCGAATCCGACCTAGGCGTGTACGGTGGTGCCACCCTGACAATCAACCCCGGCGTGACGCTCCGGTTCCAGCAGGGGCACGATATGAGCATATCAAGCGACGGGCGCCTTTCGGCCGTGGGGACGGCCTCGCAGCCGATCTTGCTTACGGGCGAGGAAGCGATTCGCGGTTACTGGGGCGGGCTACTCATCTACCAGTCGAACTCCACGGTCAATCAACTGGACTATGTCACGATCGAGTACGGCGGCGGATACCACGACGCCAACCTCAAGCTCGACGGCTCGGCGAGTTCTCCAGCGCGGCTGAATATCACGAACTGTACGCTGCGTAATAGCGTGACCTACGGTTTCAACTTCGATGGCGACAGCGTCATCGGAGAATTCAGCGGGAACACGATCACCGGGAACACGCTGGGCGCGGGCTACGTGGCTCCCGATACGGTGGGCTATCTGGATGACACCAGCACGTACACCGGCAACGACGAAGACGTAGTAGCAGTTTGGGGGAGTACCGTTTACCTGGACCAGACCTGGCCGGGAATTGACGCGGACTACCTGATCACGGGGGACATCGGCGTTTCCGGCGCACTCACGATTGCACCTGGAGCACGGTTAGTCTTCCAGGCGGGCGAAACAATGAGCGTCAACGCAAGCGGCACACTGGTGGCCGTGGGAACCGCTGACGAACCGATCGTCTTGACCGGTGAGGAGCAGACTCGCGGCTACTGGGGCGGGCTACTCTTCTACCAGTCGAACTCCACGGTCAATCAGCTCGACCATGTCACGATCGAGTACGGCGGCGGGTACTACGACGCCAACCTCAAACTCGACGGCTCGGCGAGTTCTCCGGTGCGGCTGAATATCACGAACTGTACGCTACGTGAGAGCGAGACCTACGGTTTCAACTTCGACGGCGATACCATCATCGGAGAATTCAGCGGGAACACGATCACCGGGAACACGCTGGGCGCGGGCTACATTGCTCCCGATACGGTGGGCTATCTGGATGACACGAGCACGTACACCGGCAACGACGAGGACGTGGTAGCCATCTGGGGGAGTACGGTTTACCTGGACCAGACCTGGGCGGGAATTGACGCGGACTACCTGATCACGGGGGACATCGGCGTTTCCGGGGCACTCACGGTTGAACCTGGAGCACGGTTGGTCTTCCAGGCGGGCGAAACAATGAGCGTCAACGCAAGCGGCACGCTGGCGGCCGTTGGTACTGAGGACAATCCGATCGTCTTCACGGGCGTGGAGCAGACGGCCGGCTACTGGGGCGGGTTACTCTTCTACCAGTCGAACTCCACGGACAATCAACTCGATTATGTCACGATCGAGTTCGGCGGCGGGTACTACAACGCCAACCTCAAGCTCGACGGCTCGGCGAGTTCTCCGGTGCAGCTCACGGTAACGAACTGCACGATCCAGGATAGCGAAACGTGGGGTATAAGTCTCGATGCCGATACGAACGTGAACCCCGATATCGAAGAGGTCAACACGTTCTCCAACAATGCTTTGGGTAACATCTACAGCCCGTAGTAGCGCAGGAGAAGCGGCAAAAGAAAGGGCTATGGTGCGGACCGCGGGCCGGTGGACGGCCTGCGGTCCGCTTTGTTTCGGGGCGCACCGGATGTACGTTGGGCCGATCCGCCGTCGTCCGTCAGTGTTCCCCAGGGCCGGGATCCGCCGTCCGCCGAGTCGTCCGCTCGCTGGCGATTACACACACAGCCGTTCGGTTGCCCGAAGTGCGGACAGGCGTTCGACCCGGCCCAGAT
>JAUXGE010000412.1 GCA_030622435.1 Planctomycetota bacterium | reverse complement strand
GTGCGTCTGGCCCTGGAGGGACTCACCACGACCGAGATTCAGCGACGAGCGCGCCACTCGGTATCGTCGATCGCCAACTACCTGTCGACTTTTACACGATGCGTTCAGCTGGCGCGACGTGACATGCAGGCCGGACAGATCGCCTTCTTGCTGAGGCGAAGCCGGAAGCTTGTCGAGGAGTACATCGACCTACTGGCCGAGTGTGAGTCGGACAAAAACATGGCATACCATCTGGATCAGCTCCTGCATCTGGGCCATGGAGGTGGGGAAAAAAACGGAAGGGGACGCGGTGGTGATCAATCCTAAGCTTGACCGTGTCCGCAAGATGTTCGGTTCATTGCGGGAGAAAAGCCTGAAAAACGCCTTGGCTCACGTGATCGGCCGGGATTTCCCCCGTATCGGAGGCGATCGTATACGGGCGTTGTGCGCGGAGATGATTCTCGATGTGGTGGCCGAACACTTGCGTCCGCGCGAGCATCTTCGTCACGGACAGACCCTCTGGTTGGGTGTGGACATTAACGATCCGCCATCCCGTGGCAAACGCACGGCGGACACTGACTTGGTTCCCGTCGTCCTG
This sequence comes from Planctomycetota bacterium, assembly GCA_030622435.1. Classification (GTDB taxonomy): domain Bacteria; phylum Planctomycetota; class Phycisphaerae; order UBA1845; family UBA1845. Next base: position 2,437 of record JAUXGE010000412.1, on the reverse strand, counting down.
GACCTTAGCACCGACGAGGACATTCTCGCCCGAATCGATCGCGTTCCGGTCATGGAGCGTCTACGGATGAGGGCTGTTCGTTTGTGTGAGCAGGCTTATCGGCAAGGGGCGTTGTTGTCGAACGCCGATCTGGCGGAGCTCATGACGGGAGATGCCTCGCGAATCTCCAGCATCTTGACGGCGCACGAGCGTAACAGCGGGAAGGTCGTCCCGCGTCGTGCAACCTTGCACGATATGGGCAGCGGGATCACCCACAAGCGGATTATCTGTTGGAAACGGTACGCAGACGGCAAGTGTTCGGACCAGGTTGCCCGCGAGACGTACCACACTGTGGAGGCGGTGGATCGATACCTGGGCCAGTTTGATCGGGTTCGTCACTGCCGGATGCAGGGGATGACGCCGGCCGAGACGGCCTACGCGTTGAACTGCGGCCGGAGCTTGGTCGAGGAGTACCTGCGGATCGATCGCGAGTTGACGGGAACAGTGGAGAACGACGATGCGATTAAGACCGATTGACGTTCGGTACAGAGGCCGGACAATAGCTGATGCCGGCGGAGAGGATAGGGCTCTGCTGAGGAGCAACCTGAGCGCTCACGCCGGTGCGGAGACGCAGGCGGGGGGCTGTCAAAGCGACCGTCCCCTGTCCCTCCTAATGCCCACTGCGTTTTCGCCACAAAGCGATAAACCTCGGGGTTTGGGGCAGAGCCCCAAGGCAACACCCCGCACCGGTGGGACATATGTCAAGATTTTCAGGCTGCATCAAGGTACGGCGCTGAAGCCGCCGATTCTGTCACGGAGCCGATTGGCTCCCGCACTGCCTGCTTCCGTAACGAGGTTCTGTTGTAGAGCATACCATGAAGTATCTGACGTTCTCAGGTAACAACATCATCAACGCCCGGCTGCCGGAAGGCGCGGACATTCTCTATGCACCGGAGGCGATGACGGGCATCAGGAAGCGCGACGTTCCCGAGGCGGTCGAGCATGCGTTCAGGCATCCGCTCGGCATGGAACCTCTGGATAAGCTCCTGGATTCTTCGTCACGGGTTCTGATCGCGTTCGACGACAACTGCCAGCCCTTCCCCGAGACATACAGGCCGGACATCCGGCAGCAGGCGATCGAGGTGCTGCTACCAATGCTATACGCCTGCGGCGTGCAGAAGAAGAACATCCGCCTCGTATGCGCCGTGGCCTTGCACCGGAAAATGAAGAGGCACGAGATGGCGCGTATGGTCGGGCCGCGGATCATGCGGGAGTTCTATCCGCGCCAGTTGAACAACTTCGATGCGGAGGACCCCGACGACATTGTCGATCTCGGTGAGACGGAGCAAGGGGAGCCGGTTCAGATTTGTCGGGGTGTCGTGGAGAGCGACCTGGTCATTTATGTGGACTCGGTGCAGATCCCGCTGAACGGGGGACACAAGTCCGTGGCCGTCGGGTTGGGGACGTACGCTTCGATCTCGAACCACCACGATCCGAAGATGACGACCGACATCCCGCACGTCATGCAGCCCGAAAAGTCGAACATGCACGACTGCATCGAGCGCATCAGCCGTGTCGTCCAGAAGCACGCCCGGATCATGGTGATGGAAGCGGCCATGAACAACGCGATCTACCCACCACACGTCAAGTACCTCGGCAAACCCGCCGGTCGCTGCAATGTGTGGGAGAAGGCTCTGAAAGTCCTGACGCCGGCAGCCATGGCCGTGACGCCGGAGCCGATACGGAAAATGCTCCTGCGCAGCGTCCGGTCGGTTTACGCCCCGATCGAGATCAACGCGGGTGCGATCGAGCCGGTGCACGTGCGGACTCTCCAGGCCATGAAGGCGCAGATGACCACAAAGGCACCGCGGCAGTACGACACGATGGTCTTCGGGCTGCCGGACCTCAGCCCGTACGCCGTCGGGGCCCGGATCAATCCCGTTCTGGTAGTCAGCGACGTGCTGGGATACATTTTCAACTGGTTCTACGATAGGCCGCTGGTCAAAAAGGGCGGTGTCGTCATCATTCTCAATCCCGTGTTCGAGGTGTTCCACAAGGAGTACCACACGTCTTACGAGCGATTCTACCGCGAAGTGCTGCCGGTCACGTCCGACCCCTTCGAGATGCAGGAGCGATTCCAGGAGACCTTTGCGAAGGATCGACACCTGATCGACTGCTACCGGCATCGGTACGCCCACCACGGTTTTCACCCCTTCACGGTGTGGTACTGGGCGACTTACGCCCTGAAGTACCTTTCCGATGTGATCCTCGTCGGCCCGCCCAGCGACTCCGCGGCGAAGCAGCTCGGGGTTTCGTGGTCTCCCAACCTGAGCCACGCGCTGGACCGGGCGAAGGAGCAGGCAGGGGGCGGGGATGTGGTTGGGATGGCGATCCCGCCGTTTTTCTACGTCTCCGAGGAGTGATTTCAAAGCCCGGATCGGCGCCGCGCCACGTATTC
>JAUXGE010000211.1 GCA_030622435.1 Planctomycetota bacterium | reverse complement strand
GCGGTATGTCCGGGCCATCGCCCCCAGGTCTAAGACCTTTCAGGCCGACGGCCCGGGGCCCGCCGCACTCGCGCCGCCACCTGCTGCCGATGCGCCTCTGTCCGGGTCTCGTCGCGCTAAGGCAAGGAGAGCCCCTGTGCGGGCGTCTCGCGGAATAGCCCGGCTGCAGGAGGCGGACACCGCGTTCTCATTGGAGGTGCTAAGGCCTGCTGGACACGGATCGGGCGAGGGCGCTGGCGACGCGGCTCCAAGGGAATCCCTCGTCGAGCGTGTCGGCAACCGGACATTCTACCACGTCGGTGGCCGCTGGATCGACGAGGGCTACGACGAGAAGATCGAAACCAGGAAAGTCGAGACATTCTCTGGGGAGTACTTCGAGCTGATCCGGAAGCACCCCGAATTGGCCCGGTGCTTCGCGCTCGGCGAACGGGTCGTGGTAGTTGTCGACGGTAAGGCCTTCGAGACCGTTCCACCGCCGGAGGGCGGTTAGGGTGTAACGACTGAGAAACCCCACCTCCGACTTGCAGAGGTGGGGTTCTTTCCTTGAACTTGCGCCCGGTGTTAACGCCCTCAGGTTACGTCATCGCAGCTGCTGCGTCCCGGCTGTCCTCCGCGGATCACGCAGTCGCCTGGTTCAAGCATCAGGCACGAGCCGTTGCGGAAGCAGCAGGCGGTTTCAATTTAACCGGGGCAATTGCGCACGCAGTCTTTGAAGTGCTCTTTTGAGAGAACCTTGCACTCGCGCTCGGTGCCTCCGTCCTCAATGCACTCATCGAACACACGCTCCACCCCTTCTCGGCAACGGCGTCCGCACGCAGGCGGCTCAGGGCATTCCTCGCGTAGGCATTCATCGACAAACTCACGTGCCTCGGCCGCGCAGTCATCTTCGCTTCCACCGCCCCGCATGCACGCACGGAAGATGTGTCCACCTTTCTTGTGGCAACGGCGCGCACAGTCCGGTGGCGGGGGTGGACAGTTCTCGCGCAGGCATTCCTCGACGAACGCACGTGCCTCGGCAGCGCAGTCATCTTCGTTTCCACCTGCTTCCATGCACTCACGGAAGGCGCGTTCACCCTCTTGTCGGCAACGATGCTCGCAATCCGTTGGAGGCGAGCCGCAATCGACCGTCCGGCACGTCGTGTCCGCGCCTTGTGGTTGGCCGCCCGCGCCCGTACAGGCGATCGGCATCAGGTCCTCGCAGCGGCCATCCTCGAAACAACACGCCTCTGTCGGCGGAGGCGGCAAGCAGGCAAGAATGCACATGCCCAGAAACTCATCAGCAAGCACACGGCATCTTCCCTCGTCGATGCCCTCGTCGATACACTCCTCGAAGACTTGGTCCGCTTCGGCATGGCAGCGCTCTTCGCAATCCGGAGGTGGGCCACAATCGGCCGTGCGGCATGTCGTGCCCGGGCCTTGTGGTTGTCCGCCCGCGTCCTCGCAGTCGCTCGGCTCCAAGCTCTCGCAACGGCCATTTTCGAAACAGCATGCCTCTGGTGGTGGCGATCCGCAATTAACCATCCGGCAAGTCGAGCCAGCGCCTAGTGGATGGCCCCCAGCGTCCGTGCAGCTGCTTGGAAGCAAGTTCTCGCAACGGCCGTCCCTGAAACAGCACGCCTCAGTTTGTGAAGAGTCACGGGAGGAGTCTCGCCCGGACTTGTCTTCGCCCTCGAGATAATTCAGGTGTCTGTGAGCCGATCCACCATCCACGAGTCCACGGTCAGCCAAAGCGGCCGCAGCCTGCGCTGCACCGACCCAAAGGAAGCCCAAGACAGCCACGCCACTTACCATAAGCCACGACATCATTGTTCCTGAATTTCGAATCATAGCATTTATCTCCGTTAGCCACCCCTTGACGTTCCATTATTCGGCCACGCGGTCGTCTTGCCGGGCCTTTCGCATCTTGATTGCCCGGTACTTTGCATCGGCCACCGCGCGGGTCAGGCCGCCGCGGTCACCCGCGCCCTTTGGTGCGTTGCCGAATGCCGTTCTCACGTTCACTATAGTCGTCGGTCGGACGGCTTGCTAGGCGGTGCGCGAGCCCCACGACGAAGTCGATTTGTTCATCAGTGAGGCCCATGTCCTCGAGTTGCGCGCGCACTTCCGGGTCGAGCTCGAACGCATCGCCCTCGCGCCCGATCTCGCCGGCGATGTACCGCAGCACGCCCAGGACGCCCTCGACGTTCTCCCGCGCGATCCCGTTTTCCATGAGCACCCGGATGATGCGGCCGCCAGGGCAGCAGATATACAAATGTTGCTGACTCCTATCTTCAACAGGAGATCGGTCATGCCTTTCCTCCCGCGTCCGTTCGCCCATCCAGGATCTCCCGCAGCCTCTTGATCTCCGCGCGCGAGATCTTCTTCTGCTCCATCAGGTGGGTGATCAGAGGAGCCAGCGAGCCGCTCGTCAGTTTGTCCGCCAGGGACTCCAGTTGACTGCCCGCGTAGGCCTGTCGGCTGACCAGCGAGGAGAACAGGTGGACCGGCAGTTCGCAGTCACGCTCGACGAATCCCTTTTCCTCCAGCCGCTGAAGAAGCCTCTGGACGGTACCATGCTGCGCCTTGGTCGCACCGGCATAAAGCTCCTCACGGATGTGGCGGGCTGTCAAGCAGTCTTGCTGCCAAAGCAGTTCCATGACTGCCAGCTCGGCGTTGGCCAGGTGTGGTAGTTCCATTCGAAAGAATCCTTGCGTCAGGTTAACGACAACTTATCGTAATAGTACGACATATTGTCGTATCGATCAAGCCAAAAACCAGATGCCGGGAAAACCGGTTACGCTGTTTCAACCAGGCCGGATAACCACCGCAGCATATGTCTGATCTCGGGACGCGTCATGAACGCAAAGAGAGGCCGAGCCTTCTGGCTTCGACGGCGGGTGTCGGAGTGCAACAAAACGAGCCTTTTTTGGACTGCTCAATTCATTATTCACCCGCCGAGGATGGCGACCTCCAGGCTGTCGCGTTCGGGGGGTAAAAAGGTGTCAGGGTGATTTTCTATTCATCCCTTTTGCAGTTCTAAAAAGGCTCAGTAGTCCTCTCATGCACCGTAACGTGTCTTGCAGTCTCGAAAAAATCATCCTGACAAATCATTAACTCCCGGAAACCCGGGCGGAGGGTCCGGTTCGGTCAGGCATCCCTCGATATGTACAGTTGAGGGCTTGTCGGTACTCTCGCCGTAGCCCGGGTTGACAGCCGGCCCAAGCGGGGTAGATTCGCCAACCGAGAAACCGGCTCGGCCGAGGGTCGAGACGGTGCCATGAGCCGACGGGTCCAGACCGACCGGGGCTGCCAAGTCGCTTGTGGGAGGGCTCATAGCTCAGTTGGCAGAGCGCGTCGCTGATAACGACGAGGTCACAGGTTCAAGTCCTGTTGGGCCCATTTGATGTAAGTCACGCCGAACGCAAGACTTAGCGTTGTCCCTAGCAGAAACTCCATCCGAGGCTAGGCGGGATTGCCGGTGACTTCGGCGTGGAGGTGCGAAGGGTTGAGAGACGCCCACGGATTCGGTTTGACGACGCAGCTTCGTGACAAACCTACACGATTCGGCGTGCATGCGCGCACCTTTGCGCTCGGATGATCGACACCGATGAGCGACTTCAACAGTTCATGCCGCCCGGCGATAGCGATGATGCAATCCGCCGACTTGCGGAATCGCGATCACTTTGCCGCGTTCCGGCGGCTCGATCTCGCGCGGAACCGGCGAGTTGCGATTCAACGACAAGTGAGTCCTCGATTCATGGTAATAACTGAAGTACGAAGACAGGATGCGGCTCAGATGGCGCTCGTTGAGCACGATGACACGATTGAGGCACTCGCGACGGATACTGCCGCCGATCCGCTCGACGTACGGATTTTGCCAAGGGGAGCGTGGTGCAGTAATAACTTCCTCGATGCCCATGTGCTTGATCCGCTGGCGGAAGAAATCTCCGTAGATCGAGTCACGATCGCGAAGCAAGAAGCGAGGCGATTCGTCGTCAGGAAACGCTTGGACAATCTGTTGAGCTGTCCACTGCGCAGTCGGATGAGCGGTGACGTTGAAATGCACGACACGTCGCCGATCATGGCGGAGGACGACAAAGGCGAAGAGTATTCGAAACGTAGCAGTTGGTACCGTGAAGAAGTCAATGGCGACGATGTCTCGAGCATGATTGTCGAGAAAGGTCCGCCAAGTCTGTGACGGCGGCTTCCGGTGCCGAACTCGGTACTTGCGCACGGTTGTCTCGCAGACTATATGCCCCAACAGCGCGAGTTCTGACTGAATACGCGGGACCCCCCAGCTTGGATTCTCGCGTGACATGCGACGGACGAGTTTCCGGATCTCGGCATCGATCGGCGGACGCCCGGGTTTCCTGGATCGCGATTTCCATCGCCAATAGAGCCTGAAGCCGTGCTGGTGCCAACGGACGACGGTTTCCGGCTGGACGATGACGAGGACGGAGCGCCAATTCGACCAGAAACGGGACAGCCAAGCCCAGAAGATGCGATCGCGTTTCCTCAGCCTTGGCCGTCTCTTCTTCTCGCTCAGGACCGCCAGTTGTTGGCGCAGAGCGAGATTCTCGGCAGCCAACTCGGCGCGATCAGCCACGATGCCTCGGATCAGGGCAAGGACGATTCGCACGGCGCTCATTTCACAGGCCTCCCGGGCTGTTGATTAGCCACGAGGGTACGCAAGAGGGCCACGAGAGGCAAAGCTACAAGTGCTTATTTGACAAGGAGTTCGGAATAAACGCGAGGGACACCCCTGGAACCGCGGTTCCTCTTTGAAGACGGGCGGCTCCTGGGTTCACGACCGTCGGGTTCACTGCCCGACGAGCTCGTGACAAACCCGGGTTTGCCCATTTTAACGTTCTTGCCTGTGTCTGCTACCTTATCGCATACAGCGCCACTGACCGGCATGGTTTCCACTCGGACCTGCCAATCTCACGCTCCGAAGGGTTTGCCGACTGGTTGCAGTCCTTCAGCAACCTTCCGCGTTGCAGGGCTACTTCGTGGCCTGTAGCGTCTGAAGTAGCGTCTTTCACGGGACAGACTGGTAGAACGACGCTACACTTGATCGGGAAGTGCCATAGATCAAGAACGTCCGAGAGAGCGCGTGTGGCGACGGTGGCCTTGAAGGTTGGTGGTATCGTGCTGTGCGGCGGCGAGAGCCGGCGTATGGGTGTGTCGAAGGCCTGGCTGCCGTGCGGGTCGGAGGTTCTGCTGCAGCGGGTAGTGCGGATTGTGGCCGGTGTTGTAGAGCCGGTGGTCGTTGCGACCAGAAAAGGGCAGTCGCTGCCCTTGCTGGCTGATGACGTTGCGGTCGTGCACGACGTGATCAAACGTGGAGGGCCGCTGGCAGGTATGTCGGCCGGCTTCGAGGCTCTGGCCGGACGATGTGATGCGGCCTTTGTCGCCTCGTGTGATCAGCCCTTCCTGCAAACCCCATTCATCGAGCACATGATCGAGCTATTGGAGGATCATCCGGCCGTTGTTGTCGAGCACGGGGGCTACCGGCATCCGTTGACGGCGGTGTACAGGCTCACCACGGCTTCCGTTCTGGACGACACGATCGCGCGGGGGAATCTGCGGGCGCACGATTTCGTGGAGTCGTGTTCAGCGCGGATCGTATCCGCGCGTGAGCTGGCCGATGTCGATCCGGAGCTTGATTCACTGCGTAACGTGAACGATCCTGCGGCCTACGAGGATGTGCTGCGTGCGCTGGAGAGTTGATCGGCTTATCTACCTCGAGGCCTGTGGGTGCGGTACGGCACCAAGCGCCGTGGCGCCGGTCTGCCCTTTTCATCGGGCTTCGACCTCAAACCGAATCTGGTTTATCAATGGCGATTCGGCTTTGGCGAGCGTCATCGCAATCCGTGGCTCGGCGCGGGCGTCAAGCCCACGGCTCAGAGAGACGTATCGGCAGATTCATGTTGGGATTGGTATAACAGGCGCGCGAGAATTTATCCAGCAGCGTATAAGTCCGTGTGTGGCAGTAGATTACGGTTTTGTCGTCAATCACGCTCATAACCCGGAGGATCATGAGCTTTACGTCTGAGGATAAAGTCACCGTATCGTTCGGTGCCCCTACTTGCCGTTGCGGGGGAAGGCGAGGGACTCCACTAGCACGAAGGCGGCCTGGAGGTATGACGTGGGGCAGAGGGGGAAGCAGTCCTTGCAGTCGTTGCATTCCTTGGCGGCGATCTCGGGGATGAAGCTGATCTCCTTGCGGATGCCGCGGTCGATGAAACCGACGGCGTTCAACTTCTTGACCTCGGCGCAGTAGCGGACACAGAGGCCGCAATGGATGCAGAATGCGACCTCTTGTTCGAATCGGTTCCTATCGGCGCCGTACTCCTCCGCCAGTTCCTGCAGTTTCGGGGAGTCCGGGGCATGGGCCATCAACAGCTCCAGGAGGGTCTTGCGATGCCTATCGATCTTCTCGGAGCGGGTCCGGATGACCTGGTTCGGTTCAACAGGGTGGATGCAGGAAGCGGCGAGCCTAGTGGAGCCGTTCCGCTCCGCTTCAACGATGCACAGGCGACAACCGCCGTACGGCTGCAATTTCTCGTGGTAACAGAGAGTCGGAATCGATATCCCCGCGCTCTGGGCCGCCTGAAGCACGGTCATCCCCTCTTCGGCTTCAATGTCCCTGCCATCGATCTGCAGATGGACCTTCTTGCTCATTTCTTCTTCTTTCTGTCGATGGTCCGGTTTTCTTCAGGGACCGGGGGTGGAACCGGCTCACCGGAATACTTCACTACCGCATCGAATTTGGCCGGGCAGACGTCGAGGCAGGTGCCGCACCTGGTACACTTCTCTTGGTCGATGATGTGGATCTTGTTCTTGCCGCCGTCGATCGCCTCGTCGGGGCACTTCCTGAGGCAGTTGAGACAGGCGCTGCACCTGGCCGGATCGATATAGTACGAGATCAGCTCCTTGCAGGAGAGGGCCGGGCACCTCTTGTCCTTGATGTGAGCCTCGTACTCGTCCCGGAAGTAACGGAAGGTGCTGAGGAACGGGTTGGCCGCCGTGCTGCCCAGGGCGCAGAGCGAACCTTCGACGGCTGTTTCGGCGAGGTTCTCCAGGGTCGCGATGTCCGCCTCTTCACCCTTCCCCTCCGTGATCCTCGTGAGGATCTTGTGCATCTGCCTGAGTCCCTCCCGGCAGGGGACGCACTTACCGCAGGATTCATCGGTGAGAAAGTTGATGAAGTAGCGGGCGACATCGACCATGCATGTGTCTTCATCCATGATGATCATCCCGCCCGAGCCCATCATGGAGCCGGCCTTGGTCAGTTCGTCAAAACCGACCTTCAGATCCAGCAGTTCCTCTGGGATGCAACCCCCTGACGGCCCACCGGTCTGCACCGCCTTGAACTTCTTGCCGCCGGGGATGCCACCGCCGATCTTGTAGATGATATCGCGGAGAGTGATGCCCATCGGCACTTCCACCAGGCCGGTGTTGTTGATCTTGCCCACCAGGGAGAAGATCTTCGTTCCCTTGCTTTCCTCTGTGCCGTACTGGGTGAACCAGTCCGCGCCTCTGTTGATGATCAACGGGACATTGGCCCAGGTCTCGACATTGTTGATGTTGGTCGGCTTCCCCCATAGTCCTTTAACCGCCGGATAGGGTGGCCTCGGCCTCGGTTCGCCCGCCCTGCCCTCCAGGGACCTGAGCAACGCCGTTTCCTCGCCGCAGACAAAGGCGCCCGCACCCCGGTGGACCTTGACGTCGAAATCGAAGCCCGAGCCGAGGATGTCCTTCCCAAGAAGCCCTATCTCCCTGGCCCGTTCGATCGCCACACCGAGGTTCTCCAGCGCCAGGGGATACTCCTGGCGCACGTAGAAATACCCCTCATGGGCGCCGATGGCGTATGCGCCGATGATCAGCCCCTCGAGCACGGCGAACGGGTTTCCTTCCAGGAGTGAGCGGTCCATGTACGCTCCCGGGTCGCCCTCGTCGCAGTTGACGACCACGTACTTCGCCCCCCCCGGGGCGTTGCGCGCGAACTCCCACTTGACCCCGGCCGGGAAGCCGGCGCCGCCCCTGCCCCTGAGCTTCGCCTCCTTCATCTCGGAGATTACCTGTTCGGGCGTCATCTCGAAGAACGCCTTGACCATCGCCTTCCCGCCGTCGTTGGCGACAAAGTCTTCTACGCTCTGCGGTGCCACCCTTCTGTTGGCTCCGAAGACGATCCGTTCCTGATGCTTGTAGAACGGGATGTC
>JAUXGE010000105.1 GCA_030622435.1 Planctomycetota bacterium | reverse complement strand
TTCGCGTGCGGTGGTTCCAGTCGGTCGGCTCGAAGGAGCCGAGCGACGCCACGTTCTCCACGAGCCAGACCAGCACATCCGTATCCCACTCGACCGGTTGCCCCTTGCTGTCTACATGATCGACGGTGTGCCACGCAAGCCCATCGCGCTCCCACGGCATGGGCACATCTTCGCCGGGATCAAGCATCACAGCGCTGGTGAGATCGCGCAGGTCCGGCTGACCGGGCCGATACGTTTGCCTGTCTTTCACGGGACCGGCCGCGAGAACCGGCGCCAGGGCGGTTCCCGTGTGCGAGCCCTCGGTGCGGGCGATCTTCTCGGGGGTTCCTTCCACGACGATCAGGCCGCCGGCCTCGCCCGCTTCGGGACCCAGGTCGATCACCCAGTCCGCCGTCTTAACCACGTCCAGGTTGTGTTCGACGCAGATGCATGTGTTATCAAGGTCGACGAGCCGGTGCAGAACGCCGAGCAGTTTGCCGAGGTCGTCGAAGTGCAGGCCCGTCGTCGGCTCATCGAGTAGGTAGACTGTCTTCCCGGTCGAGGGGCGGCCCAGTTCGGCTGCCAGCTTGACGCGCTGAGCCTCGCCCGCGGAAAGCGTCGGGGCGGCCTGTCCGAGTTGCACATACCCCAGGCCGACGTCGTCCAGCGTCTGGAGCATCTTGCACACCTTCGGCACGTTCTCGAAGTGGGCCAGGGCTTCCGACACTCGCATGTTCAGAACATCCGCGATGCTCTTGCCGCGATAGCGGACCTCGAGCGTTTCCGGCACGTAGCGCGAGCCGCCGCAGCTCTCGCATTCGATCCACACGTCGGGGAGGAAGTGCATTTCGATGCATCGCTGTCCCATCCCTTCGCAGGCTTCGCAACGGCCCCCCGCGCGATTGAAGCTGAATCGGTTCGGTGTGAAGCCGCGAATCTTGCTGAGCGGGAGTTTGGCGAACAGCTCGCGCACGGCGTCGAAGAGCCCTGTGTAGGTGGCCGGGTTGCTCGTGGGGGTGTTGCCGATCGGCGTCTGGTCGACGTTGATGACCTTGTCCACGTGCTCGATCCCACTGATGCGCTCATGCCCGCCCGGCACAACCCGCGCCCGGTGGATCCGTGCGGCGAGTGCCTTTTGCAGGATCGACGACACGAGTGAACTCTTCCCGCTCCCTGACACACCGGTGACGCATGTGAACCGCCCAAGCGGAAACGCGACGTCGATCTCTTGAAGATTGTTCTCCCGGGCGGCGTGGACCGTCAGCCACCGTTCCACCGCGTTCATCGGTCGGCGGTTCGAGGGCACGGGGATCGCCTTCTTGAAAGAAAGGTATTGTCCGGTCAGGGAAGCTCGCTTCGACCGGATCCGTTTCGGCGTTCCCTCGGCCGTCACCTCTCCTCCGAACACACCTGCACCGGGTCCGAAATCCAGGACGTGGTCACCGGCCTCGATGATCTCCCTGTCGTGCTCGACCACCATGAGCGTGTTGCCCAGGTCGCGCAGTCGCTTTAATGCCTGGATCAGACGGTTGTTGTCCCGCGGGTGAAGTCCGATCGTCGGCTCGTCGAGCACGTACAGGACACCGGTCAGCCCGGTCCCGATCTGCGAGGCAAGCTGGATCCGCTGCGATTCACCCCCCGACAACGTCGAGGCCGTTCGGTGGAGTGCGACGTAGTCGAGACCGACATCGACCAGGAACCGGAGCCGGGACGCAACCTCGTGCAGCAGCTCCCCGGCGACCTTGCGCTCGCGCGCCGACGGCGCCAGTTGATCGAACCAGGTCAGCGTGCGGTCCAGCGGCCAGAGACAGACTTCGTGGATCGTACGGTCACGGAGGCGAACCGCTGCGGATTCCGGTCTGAGGCGACCGCCTGCGCACGCCTCGCACGGCACGTCCGTTACGAGTTCCTCGAGGCGTTTGCGGTATTGCCAGCTCGATCGGGTCGCGCGGCTGATGGCCGGGTAAAAGCCGTGCCACTTGAATCGGAGTTGACGAGCCGCCTGTTTCGCCTTGGCCTTTGGCGTGACTTCGATCCAGTCGTCGCCGCAGCCGTGCAGGAACGCGAGGCGGTGTGACTCGGCGAGTTTGTTCCACGACGTACCCAGTGAAAAGCCGATGTGATCCGCCAGCGCGGACGCGATGGCCAGCAGTTTCGATCCCGGCTCCAGCACACCCCAACCGGCGATGGCTCCGTCTCCAATGGACCGTGTGGGGTGAATGACGATCGCGGTCGGGCTCGCACCTTGCTGCACACCGATCCCCTCGCACGCGGGGCACCAGCCCATCCGACTGTTGAAGGAGAAGTGGTGCGGCGTCGGTTCGTCGTAGCCTCTGCCGCATTGGGCGCACGAGTGATGCTGCGAGAACCGATACTCCGCTTTCCGAGCCGCGGGTTTCAACCCGCGCGGATTCTCACGAGCCTCACGTTTCGACGTTTTGACGCTTCGACGTTTCGACGTTTCCTCGATCGCCTGCGCGATCATCACACCGTTGCCGACGGCCAATGCCTGCTCGACGCTGTCGGTGATTCGGGCGGCTTGCGCCTTGCGGACGACGATCCGGTCGATGACAAGCTCTACCTGGTGCCGCCGCCTGGCATCGATGTCGATCGTATCATCCAGCGAGTGGACGACGCCATCAATTCGCACCCGGGCGTACCCGTTGGCGCGTTCCCTCTTGAACAAGTGAGCGTACGACTCCTGCCCCGTCGGTTCGACGGGGGCCATCAGCATGACCCTGCGGCCCTCGCCCAGCGCCAAAACGCGCTCGACGATTTCGTCGCTCGTCTGCATCCCGATGTGGATTTTGCAGCACGGGCAGTAGGGCTGTCCAAGGCGTGCCCACAGCACGCGCATGTAGTCGAAGACTTCCGTGATCGTCCCGACGGTGGATCGGGGTGATCTGCTGGCCGTCTTCTGCTCGATGCAGATCGACGGCGATAGCCCGTGGACGTGATCCACGCGCGGCGGCGGCAGCCGGCTGAGGAACTGCCGTGCGTACGAACTGAGGGATTCGACGTAGCGGCGTTGTCCCTCGGCGTAGACCGTGTCGATGGCGAAGCTGCTCTTGCCGCTGCCGCTGGGCCCGCAGCACAGGTTCATCTTGCCGCGCGGCACTTCGACGGTGATGTCCTTCAGGTTGTGCTGTCTGGCCCCTACGACGGTGATGACATCCCGCCCATTCACCCGTTTCGAGCGTTTACCATCCTTCGTCTTCGCCGTGTCGACTTTTTGACTTTGTGACCTTTTGACATTTATTACGTCGCGCAGCGCCTTGCCGGTGTAGGATCGTTTTGAGCGGGCGATGTGTTCGGGTGTCCCTGCTACAACGATCCGCCCACCGCCCTCCCCGCCCTCTGGGCCCAGGTCGATCACCCAATCGGCTGTCTTTATCACGTCGAGGTTGTGCTCGATGACGATGACGCTGTTGCCTTCGTCTACGAAGCGGTGCAGGACGGCCAGCAGCCGTTTTATGTCGGCGAAGTGCAGCCCCGTCGTCGGCTCATCGAGCAGGTAGAGCGTCCGGCCCGTCGATTTCTTGACGAGTTCCCGCGCGAGCTTGATGCGTTGTGCTTCGCCGCCGGAGAGCGTCGGCGAGGGTTGACCGAGCTTGAGGTAGTCGAGCCCCACGTCGTGCAGCGTCCGCAGCATCGCGGCGATTTTCGGCACGTTCTCGAAGTGCGCCAGTGCCTCCTGGATGTCCATTTCCAGGACGTCGGCGATGCTCCTACCCTTGTACAGGGTTTGCAGGGTCTCGCGGTTGAAGCGGCGGCCTGCGCAGACCGGACAGGTCACCCAAACGTCGGCCAGGAAGTCCATCTCCATCCGGTTGCTGCCGTTACCCTCGCAGGCCTCGCATCGCCCGCCGCCGCGGCTGCCCGTGTGCACGTTGAAGCTGAACCGGCCGGGCTTGTAGCCGCGCACGCGCGAGTCGGGGAGCCTCGCAAAGAGCGAGCGGATCTCATCGAAGACCTTGATGTAGGTGGCCGGGTTGGACCGAGGTGTACGGCCGATGGGCGTCTGGTCGATGTCGATGACCTTGTCGAGGTGCTCCAGCCCGTCGATGCGATCGTGAAGGCCGGGCCTGACCTTGACGGCTCCGTTCAGATCTCGTGCGAGCGTCTCGCGGAGAATGTCGTTGACGAGTGAGCTTTTCCCCGAACCGGACACGCCGGTGACGCAGACGAACCGGCCGAGGGGGATTTCGACATCGATCTCGCGCAAGTTGTTCTGCCGCGCGCCGACGACGGTGAGCCAGGCAACGTCGCCGTTTGGTGCGGCGTCGGTGAGTTCTGGAGCCTTGCGTGTTGTCTTCTTTCGCCCTCTCATCTCGTCTCGTTCGTCGGCGGTGTCTCTGCCGTCAGTCGGGTCTCCGTAAGTCCCGGTAGGGACGAAAGACAATAGCCCAGGGCGAGAGCCCTGGGAAACGACGCAAACACAGACGTGAGCCCCAGCGGGGCGACACAACAGAGTCGATCCATATCGTGCCATCGCGCTTTTGTGGTATCGTGTTTCGCGTCATGTCTCGTAACCGTACCGAAGTCTCCATCGGTCCCAGCTTGTCGGTTGCCCCCGTCTACTCATTCCTCCGAATTGTATGAGAAGGGCTCTTCACACTCCGGGCAGCGGTCACCTTCGCTCCCACGCAAATCGTAGCCGCAGTTGGTGCATTGAGCGCCGGGGATTGGCTTGTTCATCCACTGCTCGAATCCGGAGTCACTCCCACACTTCGGGCACTTAGGCTCAACCGGGGCGTCCCACGGATGCCCGCATCGCGTGCACAGCGGTGTCTCGGGCTGGTGCGACCATGGGTGAGCCCGGCGGTGTCGTAGCACAGCGATCCCTCCGCCAACGAGGCCGTAGAAAACGCCATTAACGACGAAGAAGAACACCCACGGCAACCAGTCCATACCCCACGAGTCGCGAGGGACGGAGAAACCAGGGATAGAAACCCGTGGGAAACCGTAAGCCGATAAGGTCAAGTACAGGGCAACAAGCCCTGGGAACAGTGGCACAATGAGGAGTATCTTACTGATCGCCGAGGGGCGGCGGCCCGATATCACTTTCCATGCGAAAAAGAGTCCCAACACCGTAATCGCGCCGGCACCGATGAGAAACCCGCGCCACAACGCCTTCCTTGGTGTGGCATGGGCCAACATGTTTGCTGTTGCTGATCGATGCAGTGCCATTTTGGCTACCTTCGTGGACGTCTGTTCATGTCAAGCACGATGTTTAGAACGCATGACTGCTATTGCACTCACGTCCTTCACTTCTGCCCACGGGCAAGCTGAGGGTTACCATTTCCACCGACGCGTCGTCGCCCACCGCACCATGTGTCGCCCCTTCTCCGTTCCCTTCTTCTGATGGCACACGGTCATTCAGATTCCCGCCTCGTCACGGAGCTTGACGAGGTCATCTTCGATCCCCAGTGCTCGCGCTTGCTCGAACAGGTACTTCCAATCCATTCTCGCACCCTGGACGCGAGCCACGCTCAGGGCGTTCTCCCACTGCTTGGCTGACTGCGTGTCCTTCCGCCAGAGAAGTTTCATTAAGATCACGTCTTCCAGCGTCACGAACCAGAACTCGCGTGGATGCGAGCCGATTCGCGTTCGCATCCGTCGTTCCAGCGCCAGCTTCAAAAAAGAATTCGAGCCGATGAGTGACAGGTCCACCTTGAGGCTGGTCCGGTTGTCGACCACGTTGACGAAGGAGCAACTTCGGGCCCCCTCTGTCAGCATGTCCTCGGGTGCGTAGAAACGCGGCGAAAGCTCTGCCGAAAGCCGAGCTGCGTCACCAGCAGACGCGAGGACTATCAGGTCCGCATCGAGGCTCGAGAAGGGTTCTCCATGAACGCTGCTCGCGACTGATCCCCTAACCGCGTATCGAATGGAGAGTCTCTCTAGTCCGTCGCAGACCACAGTTAGCATGTCGATTAGGGCGTCGTCCATTGGTCGGACTCCAGTTTGTCCAGATCTTGCCGCTTGGATGTTTAAGTCTCGATCCACGGCCTGTCTTAGCAGATCACCGTTGCGCACCTGCCCGCGTGCCTGCGCCAGGTGAACCTGCATCGTCCGGTCGCGCTCCTGAGGTGTCATCGAACGAATGTAGTCATTCATCATCTGTCGGAGCCGGGCCGCTCGTTCGGCTGTTTCTTCGTCATGAGGCGTCATCATAACCTCCAGTCGCCATTGTTGGGGTCACTCAACCCCGCGCAAGTCATGAGGCCCGGGTCCGACACTGCCCCGAATGCGATTCTCAAGGCGCTTGCGAAGATCCTTTTCGTCCTTCCACTTGACGAGGTTGATCGCGGTCACATCGAAGTGGGGTTCGTGCCCTTCCCGGCAGCAGTAGATGACTTCGATTCCACGACCCTTGGCAAAACCGGCTTCAAAGTAGACCCCTTTGTTGTTGTCGCTGAGTTCTGCCACCAAAAACGGCGCTTGTCGAATGTACTCGATCACCATATCCATAATCGGTTCGTTGTGCTCGTCCGTGTCGGCACGCTTAGCCTTGTATCCCGCAGCCTCGATCGCAGGTTTAATGAACTCCAGCCAGAGCCGATCCATTTCGTTTCTGAGTTCCTTTGCACCAAACCACATTGCAACAAACGCGGGATTGCGGTGTCTTTCGGCCCCACCGGACAATTCACCGACGCGTGCCCATCCTTCAGGCGTGATCGTCAAGTTCCAGGTTGGAGGGGCAGATCCAAGGTCTTCTAACCAGCCATATTTCTTCATGGCGGCGAGATAGTAATCTGCTTCGATACTGCCATCCGCGAAGAGAAGGGTGACCGTCCGAGCATTGTCGGGCACCAATGTGGTTTTCTTACCCACCGTCGGGGTGAGATTCGCAAAGTTGCAGAGGCATCGGTCGATGCGCTCCGGAACCGTTTGCGGCCACTGGGCCAACAAGTCATCCACCGGAATCGGTTCAGCAAAGCTGATATTCTCCTTGGCCTCGGGTAGCTGAGTCTTGTTGAATACCAGAAGAGGCGCTCGAAGACCTTTCAATCTCCTTTCATAAAGAAGCGCAGGCAAGCGCTTATATCTGCCATCCCTGACAACCCCATCCTCGTCCGCCGATGGCAATTCAGGCTCGGCAACATAATATGCGCCGCAGGCGCATCCCTTGAAACGAACGATGAAAGAATGGCCGGACTGAGTGTAAACTGCCATCTTGCCGCAAAATCGACATTTCTTCTGTTCATCTGCCATTTTTGCCTCTCCATCGCGGTGGTATGTTTCGTGTTCTTGTCCGCATTACGTCCTTCTAGCTGCTATCTCCCCGGTATTCCCGCGCTTTTCCACCGGCCTTCGCTGCTTCGGCACTTCGATTTCCTCGTCCCCGCGGAGGTACCGGCCGGTGATGGAGCGTTTGGACCGGGTGATCTTGTCGATGTCGCCGTGGACTACGATCTTGCCGCCGCGGACACCGGGGCCGGGGCCGAAGTCCACGATCTCGTCGGCCGTGCGCATCGTCAGCTCGTCGTGCTCGACCACGATCACCGTATTGCCCATGTCGCGCAGGCGGCAGAGCGAATCCAGCAGCCGCTGGTTGTCCCTCGCGTGCAACCCGATGCTCGGCTCGTCCAGGATGTACAGCACGCCGACCAAGCCGGCGCCGATCTGGCTGGCCAGGCGAATCCGCTGCGACTCACCGCCGGACAGGCTCGGCGCGGGGCGATCGAGCGTCAGATATTCGAGCCCGACGTCGCAGAGGAACGCCAGACGCCCGCGGACCTCCTTGATGACATCCTGGGCGATCGCGGATTCGGTCGGGCTGAGCGAAACGCCCTCGAAGAACCCGGCCGCCTCGCTGACGGCCATGGCCGACACGTCGTTGATATTCCGGTCGGCGATGCGAACGGCCAGTGCCTGCGGGTTGAGCCGTGCGCCTCGGCAGTCGGGGCACAGCCCTTTGCGCATATACTTCTCGTAGTACGACCGGACGAAAGTTGCCCGGGCCTTGCGATGTTTGTCGCGAAGCTCGGCGATCACACCCCGGAAAGTGTCGCCGTGACGCCACACGCCGCCGGACCATCGCCACTCGAACGTGATATGCGTGTCGCCGAGCCCGTGGAGCAAAGCGTCTTTGGCCTTTTGCGGCAGCTTGTCCCACGGGGTCTTCAGGTCGAAGCCGACATGTTTGGCCACACCGCGGTAGATGTGCCGCCGCCACCGGCCGATCCGCGTGCGCATCGGTGCGATCGCGAGGTTCAGGAACGACTTCCGCGGGTTGGGCACGAGCAGGTCGGGGTCGAAGTCGAACGTCTCGCCCATCCCGTCGCACGTCAGGCACATGCCCGTCGGCGAGTTGAAGCTGAACAGTTGGGGCGACGGCGGCTCGAAGCTCAGGTCGCATTGCGGGCAGGCGTAGTGTGACGAGAGAAGTAGGTCGTTGGGCGCGGCGCCCTTCGCACGTCCGCGCGGGCTAAAGCCCGCGGCTCGTTTCGAACCACGCGAGAATTGGACGTCGAAGTCCGGTTCGGACCGCTCCATGACTGTCGCGGTTCTGATCGTGGTCGCGGCTCGTTTCGCAGGTACATCTCCACGCAGGCTTGAACCCGCGGCTCCGTCGGAAGAGACAACTTGTACGATGAGTGTGCCGTCGCCGAGTTTCAAGGCGCTCTCGACGGCTTCGGCCAGTCGTGATCGGATCGACGGCGAGAGGGTTAGGCGGTCAACGACGATTTCGATGTTGTGCCGGACGTGACGGGCGAGCCTCGGCGCGTTGGACAGCGCGACGACTTCGCCGTCCACCCGGGCCCGGGCATATCCCTGACGGATCATGTCGTCGAACAGATCGCGGTACTCACCCTTCTGCCCGCGGACGACCGGTCCGAGGATCAGGATCTTCGTGTCTTTGGGCAGTTCGAGGATCCGGGCGATGATCTGCTCGCGCGTCTGAGCGCTGATAGGTCGGCCGCAGCCGGTGCAGTGTTGCCGGCCCACGCGCGCGAACAGAACGCGGAGATAGTCGTGAATCTGTGTGATCGTGCCGACGGTGCTTCGCGGATTCCAACCGCCGGTCTTCTGCTGGATGGCGATGGCGGGGCTCAGGCCCGTGATCTGATCGACGTCCGGCTTGGCGAGCTGCCCGAGGAACTGCCGGGCGTACGAGCTGAGCGATTCGAGGTACCGACGTTGCCCCTCGGCAAAGAGCGTGTCGAACGCGAAGCTGCTCTTCCCGCTCCCGGAGACGCCGGTAAGGCAGATGAGCTTGCCCCGCGGCAGCTCGAGGGACACATCCCGCAGGTTGTGTTCGCGGGCACCTTTGACCGTGATCTTTTTGGGTTCCATAGCGGCGTGGTCGGCGGCAAACGCCTTCTCGGATTCCATGTAGCGTCACCCCTTGTGGGTGACGCAGATTCGCCTCAGGCGCCGCCCACGAGAAGCGGCGCTATACCCTCCGCGCAAGATTCCGAACATGCGCTAAGGTTGTGGGTGCGGTAAACCCGGCGTGAGCCCATTTTTCTGCGCCGCAGTTTCGGAGGTCGGCGATCCTAATTGCCGATCTTTCGGCTTCTCGGATCGAATCCCAGGTGCAGCACCCGCCAATAGCCGTCGTCCTGGGTGAGGTAGACGACCATGACGACGCGAGCGCTCGGATCGCCCTCGGGATCATCGACCTCCATGAACACCTCGCACTCACGTGAGTCGCTGTCCGAACCTTTCACCGTGCGAGGCGCAGACAGGACAAGTCGCTTGCGGGCCTTCTCCCACTCCGTCTCGAAGTCGTGCACGTAGTGCGACACCGTCGGCGTCCACCGGTAGACAACGTTATGGATGAACTCGTCCCGGCTGATCTGCAACCGGTTTCTACCGGCAACGACGTTGGCCGCACACAGGTCGAACTGCTTGTCGAGGGCGGCTTCTCGCGCATCGTCAGTTTGGGCGAGGAAGTCGTCCCGGATGGCTCGCAGCAACACGTAGGTCACCTGTTCCGGCGACGCATCCCTATCCAGCGTCGTTCCATAATGTGTGATCGTGCCGACCGTTACACTGCGGATCTTGCGGTCTGCCAGGCGCACATCGCGGCTGCACCCGCCCCAGCCAACCAGCCCGACTCCCACGACCGGCAGCAGGACCATCCAGGTCATCCACATCCGTGGTTTTCGCCTAATCATCATGATGGGCAGAGTCTAGCCGCTGCGAGGCCCGACGCAAGGAATCCCGTTCTTGTTGCGAGCGCGCCGGGCCGATAGACTCCACAAAGACAGGAGGAACGAGCTTCGATGGCGGATTTCAACGAGAATCTCTGGGCGCCATGGCGAATGGAATATATCCGGTCGCTCATGGACGAGGCCGAGGAGGGCGGCTGCTTCCTCTGCCGCTACCTGGAACAACCCGAGCAAGACCGGGAGCACCACGTGCTGTGGCGGACCGATTCCGCGATCGTCGTGATGAACAGGTTTCCGTACACGACCGGGCATCTACTGATCGCCCACACGCAGCACCAGGGCGATATGGCGGACCTGAGCGTGGACGCGCTGTCGGGCATGGCCTGTGCCACGCGCGACGCCGTCCGCATCCTGAAGACCGTCATGCAGCCGCAGGGTTTCAACATCGGCTACAACATCGGGCAGTGTGCCGGGGCGGGGCTGCCGGACCACCTGCACGCACACATCGTGCCGCGCTGGTCGGGAGATACGAACTTCATGCCCGTCCTCGGGGACGTCCGAGTTGTGCCCGAGTCGATGGATGCCTTGTACGCCGAACTCGTCAAGGAGGCCGAGAAAGCCGGTCTGCGGTCCTAACAGTACAGCGCAAGGTCGTTTGTAGCGCAGGCTTCCAGCCTGCACGAGCTGCGATTACGATGCAGGCAAGATGCCTGCGCTACGCGTTTATGGCGACCTTGCGCAGTACTGCTAACAGTCTGTTTAATAAGTCTGTGGGACGGACTTTCCAGTCCGTCAGAATGGTGTTTCTGCCGTAACAACGACCGACAGGAAAGTCGGTCCCACATGCAGGAGGACTTTTTCAACAGGCTGCTAAGTGTAGCCCAGCTACGCTGGGCTGGGGGAGAACGGGAAGAGGATCCGAATGCACAGCTGAGGGCGGCTGTGCTACACGCGGACGGCAAATGGCTGATTCATTAGAAAAACAACTTGCACCGTACGCGGTTCCTCTCAGCACGGGCGCCGACAGGTGTCACGCTGAGCCTGAGGATCCGCTACGGGGGCCGTTCGAGGTAGACCGCCACCGCATCATTGAGTGCACGTCCTTCAGGCGGCTGGAAGGCAAGACGCAGGTGTTCGCGCCGTCACAGCATGACCACTTTAGAACCCGGCTCACGCACACGCTGGAAGCGGCTCAGATCGCGCGGTGTCTCGCGGTGGCACTGAAAGCAAACGAAGCACTGGCCGAGGCGATCACACTCGCTCACGATCTTGGTCATCCACCCTTCGGCCATGCTGGAGAGGCCGCCCTCAATGAGGCCATGGCTGAGGCCGGGGGTTTCAATCACAACCAGCATTCGTTACGCATAGTGGAATACCTCGAGCATCCGTTCCCGGGCTTCCGCGGATTGAACCTGACGGCCGAAACCCGAGCGGGACTGGCGACTCATGCGACGCTCTACGACGTTCCCGGAGGCGAAGCCGAAGGGACCGCGCGGCCGACCGTCGAGTCGCAGATTGCGTCCATGGCGGATCGAATCGCTTACAACTGCCATGACCTGGAAGATGCGATCGGGGCCGAGTTTGTCGGGCTCGCCGAATTGGAGCCATTGCAGGTTTGGCGCGACGCGCTTGACAAGGTGAAGGCAACGGTCGAGGTGCGGCACGTTCACGCAGTACGCCGCGTGGTCCTTGATGGTATGATCGACGCGTGGCTGACGGATGTGATCGACACTTCAGGTTCACACTTGTCATCGGTTGAATCACTCGATCAGGTGCGAGCGGCCGACCACGCTCTGGTTACGCTCTCTCCGTCCTCCGACACGGGTCTTGCGGAGATGGAGCGGTTCCTCATGGGTCACGTCTACCGTCACCCCACCGTGGCGAACATGGACGCCCGGGGACGCGATCGGATTCTCGCCCTGTTCGACGCCTATCGTGCGGACCCGACCACCTTGCCGCAACGTTTCGCGGCCCGCATCGACGACCAGGGTCTCGACCACGTCATCTGTGACTACATCGCCGGCATGACGGACCGGTTCTGCACGGCCGAGCACGAGCGGCTCGTGTGAGACGGTCGTTCAAGTTCCCTCGAGGACCGCCTCTTTCAGATGATCGTAGTCGCCTATTGAAGAATGTAGCGTTGCCCCTTGTGGGCGACGGGAATCCCTGTGTGGCAGCATCCAGGGTCCGTGACAGCTTAGGCGGCTTCAGGGCAGTACGCTGATGCAGCCTGGAAGGCTGACCTACAGTAGGTGTGCCGAGCATGTTCGATAACCTGGGGGTGCAAGTCCCCTGCACAACCTGATGGAGGTGAAGTGCGAACGAAGCGCAAGGGCTACCGCCGCGAGGCGGGGTCTGAAGGA
>JAUXGE010000330.1 GCA_030622435.1 Planctomycetota bacterium | reverse complement strand
CGAAGCTGCATGGGGCGACACATAACCGACCGAACCGCCGTGTACGGACCCGTATGCACGGTGGTGTGGGAGGGGTCGGGCCGTGAGGCCCGCCCCTATCCCGATCCCAGGGTCGCGCAGCGCACCCTGGGTAACGACCCGACCATGTCCCCCGAACCCTGAAAGGGTTCTACAACGACGTGTGCCATCACCATGGCATCGAGTGCCGCTGGCGGCTCGCCCGCCAGTGCTGGGTGACACTAAAGTGTCACCAAAGTGCCTGGCACTTACCCAAGCACAACAAAGTCGGGCACGGAGATGTAAACGCGGCGAATGCATCGGGCACTTCGATCAACCATACGACAAACCCCCATCTTATGTGTATTGAAACACCAGTCCTCTTGTCGAACTCCGTGACACAGTCCCGGAGGGACGACAGTCCGCAGCCCACGGCGCGAGCCGTGGGGCACGGGCCGGTCTCGACGCATCCAGCCCCGTAGGGACGGCACTCCATCTTCACAGACCTCGTGCATCCAACCTCCACGAGAATCCGCGTGTCGCCACCCGGCCTGGCAAAGCCGTCCCCACCAGAGCCCGCGCCGCCACCCCTCGAGGAATCTGATTTCCTATCAGTGATTCCTGGCTGGAGGCTTTGCCGCGTGAGTACGGTTTGTGGTAGAATGATAAAGTGCCCGACGTGATGGGACGACGAGGACCTTCAGGAGGGAAGTCGATGTCAATTGCATTGTGCCACCGGATACAGTTTGTGTTACTGCTGGCGTGCCTGCTGCCTGCTGCGGGGTGCCCCCCAGTTCCTACAAACGAAATATTGGAGATAGAACCGACACAGGAGGTGCCCGAAGATCCGGGCACTGTGCCAGGCGATGCGCCGGCACTCGAGCCGGATACTCCGTCCGCTGCGCCCCCAGCATTTGAAGCCTTCGATTTCGCGGTCGAGACCGGGGCTTTCTGGGAGTTCGCCTGGCTCAAGAAAACGTCGTCCTACGATTCGCATGGTGCCAGCACATCTACAGATGACGGGACTTTTCGCGTTGTTCTTGGCTCACAGCGCGACATCGACGGCGTCACCCTCTATGAGGTGACGGTTGAAGGAGAAGCTGATCAATTCGCGCCGCGATGGCGGTATATCGGACTCACCGACTACCAGATCTACGGATCGACGGATGGCTTGCAGCTCGCTGTGCTCTTTGACGGGCAGCGGGGCGTTTGGCCGGGCAGTGGGTTTTTCTTCGAGTTTGACTCGGAGACGCTGATGACCGCCGCCGAACGGGATCTGGACAACGACTACATCACCGGCCGCGTAATAGCCGTTCAAAGATCCACCAGTGCGGGCGAGTGCGAGTACTTCTCCGGAGTCGGCACGATCTGCCCGAGCGCAACGCGGGAATCCTCGTCGATGAGGGAGTACTACCATCCCTCCCTGGGCCCGGTCGGATTCTTTACGTCCGGCAGCTTCTCATCGACCTACGGCGGAGCCAGCACCGAGACAAACGGGTGGCTCACTGCGCACTCCTTCCTCGGCACCGAAGAGCCCCAGTCGCGTGAGATCGAGCCCAATGATTCTCCTGCACAAGCACAGGAGATTGACACGGGGACGCGGGTTGCGGCCGACATCCAGGGCACGGATCCAGGCTTCGACCTCGCGGACAACCCAACGACCGTTACGTCGGCCGAGGATATTGGAATCCCGGAGCTCGCTGACGCCAGACTGGCCGACTGGTTTACGTTCGCGCTCGAGTCGGAGCAGGATGTCTACGTAACGCTGGAGTTTCCCGCTGAGCAGGCCTGTGATCTGGACCTCCTTCTGACCGACGAGCTGGGGGTGTTCCTGGGTTGGTCACTGTTGGATAACGTTGCGTTGGATAGTCAGGTCGAAGGCTTCGAGGTACGACTCGGTGCGGGCCGTTATTACGTTGGCATCTGGGCGTTCGATGCGCCCAGCCGCATCTCTTATTCGTTGCACATCGAGTAGGGTGCGCGCTCGCACAGCAAAAACAAGGTTCGCGTGCGCCCCATCCTTCGCGCGGAGGCTGTGCGGTAGACCGAGGGACAAGCAGCAAACCGCAAGGGCTCGCGCAAGGCCGGCGGGCAAGATACTCCGGCGGTCGGAGGTGCAGGCCTGAGCCGAACGACCGTTGGAGAGCCCGTCTAATGGCAAGCGCGGTCTGCGTCTGCAAATCATAAGACCACACAGTGCCACCATCCATAGTGACGTGGGTTCAGGTATGATGACGAACTCGTAAACCCCGCCGGCAATCTCACCGTCGTATGCGCTCCACCAGAACGGCGGGACGAAGAAATCAGTTGTCTTGATCTGCGCACCAAGATCGTCGTGCGGCTCATCGGCGTTCAGAACATCCAGAAAATAGCTCCCAGGCTCCGTGGGGAGCACCATACTGACGTCCGCGATGTGCAGGGAAGCGTCTTGCGGTAGAAAGAGGAAATAGGATGGACAGATGCAGGCGTAGTCATTGAGGAGCCACGGGACAGGGAGCTCAGGATAAGGGTGGTGGGAGTATCCTGTCGGATCGTCGACGGAACTCAGGTCGAAGTTGAGCGCGGGGTCAAGTGTGATTTGTGGGCTCGTGTCCGAGAAGTCGAACCGAACCTTCTTCAAATACACATCCCACTCGGCACGACTATGGAGCCAGAAGTCTACCGTTACCCGCTCCCCGCCGTAGTAGGGTCCAGCATTGTCTGGGACCAACTCGACGATCACCTGGGGCTCGCCGAAGAGAACGGGCCCTGCCTGCGCCATCGAAGTGCAAAACACAAATGCCGCGGCCACCATCAGACACATGCGCGTTGCCATGTCGCTGCTCCGAGAACGAGTTGACAGAACCTGCACACCACCACGGCCAACCGGCACTCACTCGAGCAAGGACGCTCGCGCCGCTTGTGTGCCAGCCCGAAGAGAGCGGCAAGGATCAGTGTTAGCGAAGCGGGCTCCGGAACCACTTCGAAGTCGAACGTACCTCCTTGGAGATTGCCAGTCGTCTCATCAAAACCAATTGTTATAATTCCCAACATGCTGGCTCTGATGCCGGGATTGAACCCTGATGGTGCTTGTGGCGTAAGCAGGTCTAACGTGTAGGTTCCTTCCTCCTGTGGGAGGTTGACTCCGATGTTCCCGACGTGAAATGCACTGTTGCCCCGCAAGTGCAGAAACTGAGTTGGATTCTCCGAAAAGAGGAAGGTTTCGTAAAGCGGGCGAGGCAATAGCGGGTAGATCTGGTAGTGGTTATAGCTCGATACCAGCGTGCTGAAGTCGAAGGAAAACGTGGGATCCAGCGTCAGTAACGGATCCGAGCCGGAAAAGTCGAAGCTGACTCTGCTCAACCAGAGGTCCATATCGACGGTCTGGGTATTGAGCCACAGGTTGACATCGACGTTGACGCGCTCACCCCCGTAGTAGAGCCCCGAGTCGGCCGGCACCAAGTCCAGAACGATGTAAGCGTCTTCATCGAACACCGGCCCTGCCTGCGCCAAGGAAGTGCAAAACACAAAAGCCGCGGCCACCGTCAGACACATGCGCGTTGCCATGTCGCTGCTCCGAGAACGAGTTGAGAAGAAAGGACCGCGTGGCCGTTGAACGCCGCGGACCCGTTTGCCCAAGCGTCAAGGCCTTCGGCGTCCAGAACCTGAATTGTGCCGCCGGTCACGGAGCTCAGGCGAAGGTATGAGGCATTGTCCGTGGAGTGGGATCCACTGAGAACAACGTCCACAAAATGCAGGCGCATCCATGACGCTCCGTCAACAGCGATTGTCTGAGAGAAAACTACCAAGGGCTCGGTCCCGGAACCGGGAGCCGCGACAACCCCTGAGTCTACGTCGAGTGGGACGGACTCGGTCAGGCCATATGGATCGTCCGCGCGGCTGGAGCCTTGCACCAGGCAAAGAAAACACACCGGACCCAGGATCACTGCATGGCGCAGGCGCCGGAACCCGAGCCGAGTCCCCGCGAAGCCCACCACAGCGACGGCCATGAGAATGAATACTGTCGGCTCTGGGATGATCACGAAGTCAATGGCTCCACCTTGGATGTTGCCCTCGTACGCGGAAAAGCCAAACTGAGCAAACCATTGATAGATGTCGATGATCGTTCCCACTTCAGACGGTGGCGGTGACGCAGTCAGCAATGACAGCGTGTAACTGCCTTCGTCGGTTGGGAGCTGAACGCCGATGCTGCCTATGTGCAACGGGGTGTCATTATCGACGAGGAGAAAATACGATGGAACCTCGGAGAATAGGGGATTATAGATGCTCGGCTGAGGCAACGCCGAGTAAACCTGGTAGTGGTTCGGGGACGACAGCTCGCTAAAGTCGAAGGTAAAAGCAGAGTCGAGGACGAGTGATGGGTCGGTTTCCGAGAAATCGAACCGGACACGCCTCAGCCATGAATCCCAGTCGGTGTTCTCTGTTCTAAGCAAGACATCGACGTTGACGCGCTCACCCCCGTAGTAGGGCCCCGAGTTGTCCGGCACCAGGTCGATGACGAAGTATTGGTCCTCGTCGAAAACCGGCCCTGCCTGCGCCAACGAAGTGCAAAACACAAAAGCCGCGGCCACCGTCAGAAACATGCGCGTTGCCATGTCGCTGCTCCGAGAACGAGTTGAGAAGAAAGGACCACGTCGCCGTAGAACACTGCGGAGCCGTTTGCCCAAGCGTCCAGGCCTTCGGCGTCCAGAACCTGAATTGTGCCACCGGTCAGGGAACTCAGGCGAACAAAAGAAGCATTGCCTGTGGACTCAGATCCGCTAAGCAGCGCGCTCTTGAAATGCAGGCGTATCCACGATGCACCGTCGACGCCGACAACCTGCGAAAACACTACGACCGGATCGGACCCCGCGCCTGTGGCCGAAACAACACCCGAATCGACGTTCAGTGGTACGACTTGCGTTGGTATTCCTGGAATCTCGCCTTGGGCAGGGACAGGCCCATGAATCGCTAGGCACACGAAGGCCGCGAGCAGGGCTGCATGCCCCGGGCTGGCGCTCCGGCCGTGCGAAGACCTACGTCGCTCGCGCCGCTTGTGTGACAGCCCGATGAGAGCCGCGAGGATCAGCGTCAGCGAAGTGGGCTCCGGAACCACCTCGAAGTCGAACGTCCCCCCTTGCAGATTCCCGCTCGTCGAATAGAAGTCGACTGGCACAAGTCCGTACATT
>JAUXGE010000411.1 GCA_030622435.1 Planctomycetota bacterium | reverse complement strand
GGATTCTCGCCGTGGTCGACATAGGCCGAAATCTCCAGTGCGGTAATGCAACAGCACACTAGCCTTGCTGTGGCGGCCCGTCAAGGTCACGTTCCGTTTCGGGAAACGGCGAAGCGCTGACCGGCTCAGGGTCAGCTCAGCGCGTCACCCAGCGTGTAGAACCCCGGCTGCCGATTCACGATCCAGGCGGCAGCCCGCAGTGCACCGGCCGCAAACGTAGCACGCGAATGTGCCGTATGGCATATCGTGACTGTCTCGCCGGGGCCGCTGAAGTGAATCTCGTGGGAGCCGGCGACCTCGCCCATGCGTACGGCGTGTACGCCGATCTGACCGGCAGGGCGCTCTCCGACGGTCCCGTGGCGACCGAATACCGCATCTCGGGTCCTGTCACCACCCGTTGCCTCGGCAATGCGGTCGACCAGCGCCAGCGCCGTGCCGCTTGGCGCGTCCACCTTCCAGCGGTGGTGGGACTCGACAATCTCGATATCGTAACCATCGCCCAACTCGGAAGCGACTCGCCCGACGATGTTCGAGATCGCCTGGATCCCGACGCTGAAGTTCGAGGCCTTCAGGATCGGAATCGCCCGGGCCGTCTCTTTGATCCGGGCGAGTTGCTGATCGGTGTGGCCGGTGGCACCGATGACCATGGGCAGGCCGCGATCCTCACATTCTTTCAACCAGGCCATCGTCCCGTCCGCTACCGTGAAATCGATCAGCACGTCGCATGGCGCGTCGAGTGTTGCGGCGACCGTCATCTCCCGATCCGCCACGCGCAGGGTTGTCCCCAGCGTGGGGCAACCCGGTTTAGTTAATGATGACACCACCTCGAAGCGATCATCGCGGCATGCGGCCTCGAGGACATGACGCCCGGTGCGCCCGGTTGCCCCGGCCAAAGCGAGTCTAATCATGGATACCGCCTTCCAAGTACCGGCTTCATCAGTTTCACGACCATCTGAGCCGCAGACTGCTCCGGTTTACGCGAAGTGTCAAGGGCCGGCCTACTGCTCTGCCATTCACGATTTGATGGATGCATCCACGTTGTGGGTGCCATGGCCAAGACCCGGCGAAGCCGCGCGCGGCCATGTTCGGCGCAGGCCTGAAGCCTCCGTACCGCTGCACTGCTGACACAGCAGTGGCACACTCCCCGGCTGACACGGAGGTCGGCCGCCACAGAGCATGCCCATCGATTTCGGGCATCCCCCCGATCCGGCACGAAGATTCTACGAACTCTCTCAATCTTCGTGTGCGCCCCCGCCCTCGTGCGTGCGCTGTCGCTCGGTCTCGTGCTCGAGAATACGCCGCTCCCGGGGCGTGAGCGATGCCATACCATGGTCGGATATCTTGCTCAGGATGGCCTCGACGCTCCGCGCGTGGGCCTCGCGGAGCTCGCGATCCCGCTGGGCTTTCCTGGCTTGCCTGCGGGCTCGTCGCCGCTCGAAGATGCCTGGCTTTCGAGGGCGGGGTTCCTCCCGGTTGAGCGAGGTGTATCCCTGCGAGAAGTCGTACCCGAACTCACCGCCGCCGATGTCACCCTGCTCCCGCAGCATCCGGCGGTTCTGCCAGCAGGTCATATAGCCGAAAACGGCGATCATCAGCAGAAGCCAGCTCTGCTCCATGAACAATCCGAACAACCCCACGAGAATCGCCCCGACCATACCCGTGCCCGTAGCGATCTCCATCGACCTCTGATAACCCTTCCGAGGCCAAAGCCATGCCTGCACGATCCGACCGCCGTCAAACGGGAAGATGGGCAGGAGGTTGATCAGGAGGATAAAGTAGCTCAGTCCGAAGAGACGGATCACCCAGAGTTGGGCCGTTGTGGGCATGAATGACAGGTCGGCCGGCCACATCGGATGCAGCGGATTCCACGGCACGGCGCCTAGACGCCCCGTCCATGCCACAAGCACGAGCGTGCAAATCATGCACAACAAGACGTTGACCAGTGGGCCTGCAACCGTCGTGATCATGTGGGCGGCGGCGTTATGGGGGGGGTTGGTGAAGGCGAGTCCGCCCAGAGGCCATAGCAGGATCTCATCGGCCTCACCACCCGTGTGTCGTGCGCCGAAGCAATGCCCGAACTCATGGAGCAGCACAATCAGGAACAAAATCGCATAGACACCCAGAGCATCCACCAGGACGCTCCCAAGGGACCAGCTCGTCTGCTCGCCGTCTTTCGGGATTTCCATCCACACCAAAACGACCGCGCAGATGACGAACACGATGTGCATACGGATGTCGATGCCGAACAGCCGTCCGAGTCGAAACGACCAGTTGATCGGGTTGTCAAGCGGCTTCCCGTGCAAAGCCATGCGTCAACCTCTATCTATTGCGTAATCCCCGCGCGGATGTCCGTGCAGATTGCTCACAGCCGATCCACGCGACCTGCTTTCCGATCTCGCTCTCGCTGACGTTCAGTCGCGTTTTGGAGCGCCCGTTTCTCGGTATCGGTCAGACTGTGAATCCCGCCGTCGTAGACTTTCTTGAGGATCTGGTCGATCGTCTCCGCGTCCGCACGGCGTTCCTGCACCTTTGCCGCGAACCCTCGTGGCTTAGAAGTACGAACTGAAGCCCGCGTGGGCTTTGGTCGCCCCGTGCGCTGCGTCCAGCGGCCGCTGCTGCGACGTGTCCACCAGGCATCTCCCGCCCATGCCCACCAAGCTCCGAACGCGAGCCCGGCCAAGTGACAGGCGTCGCCGCCGGCGTTTTGTCCTTGATTGAAAAGATTCAGCGTGTACCAACCTGCGAACAGAAGGGCCGCCGTGCGAATCTTGATCGGGAAGAGGAAATACACGAGCAATTGCGCCTGTGGATAGCGGACAGCACATGCCCCCAGCAGGCCAAGGACGCATCCGGAAGCACCGGCCGCTATACCGTCCGGCGAAAGCCATCCGACCATGGTCAACAACATGTAAAACAGGCTGCCCAATATGCCGGCGATCGAATAAACCACGAAAAACTTCCGCGGGCCCAAATCGCGCTCGAGCGGTCGACCGAGGAAGTAGAGTCCGAGCATGTTCATGAAGATGTGCCCGAAGCCCCAGTGCAGGTAGTCAGACGAGACCAACCGCCAGATCTGCCCCTCGAGCACGGTGGGCGTGGTCATCGCGCACCACGCGAAGATGGGGCTGCCGAGCATGTGCCCTTGCTGAGAAGTT
>JAUXGE010000215.1 GCA_030622435.1 Planctomycetota bacterium | reverse complement strand
CCTGCCGACACGTCCATCCAATCACCGAGCTTCAAAACCGCGACGAGAATCGACACGAGTAACACGTCGAGCATGCCCCAACGCCCGGTCCATTCGACGATGCGGTAGCTCAGTGCGCGGTGTTCGTGACGCAGCAGCAACCCGCCCATCGAGAGCATCAAGAGCACAATGAGCTTGCCCAACGGCAGCACGACCGAGCAAAGCAGCACGATGATCCCGACGACAATATGCCCGGACCCCAGCAATGTGGCCGTCCCCTCCAGAATGCTGGATTCACTGAGATGACCGAACTTCTCGATCCGGATCATCGGGAGGGTCACTGCAAACGGATAGAGCGTGAGGGCTGCCAGGGCGATCGCCGCCGTGCGGCCTCGGCTTCGAAGAATCGCAGACCGTTTCCTCAACGTGGTCCCGCATCTAAGACAGCAAGCCCGCATACGCGGCGGGATGGGCGGAATCCATTGTGCGAGTCCGCAACAGGGGCACGCCCGAACTACGCGGCTCCCGGTTCGGGCGGATAGCGTTGTTGGATTGACAACGGCGGAATCCGTCATACCGCGCTCCGCAACGCCTTACACGTATTGTTGCCGGCAACATCCGGAGCAGTGTTCGATTCTGTGCGGTAGATCATCGGCCGCAAGCGTAAGCCTGGGCATGACGCACTGCAAACGAACCGCTACACGACAACGCAACACGCCGTAGCCACAGCGCGCGGGCACACCGCCCCGAAATCAGGGCGACCGTTTTCTCGCAGACGCCAAACCTGCACGACTTTCGCCCGCACATGACCGTAACGCTTGGTGTATGGTGAGCCATCGATACCTGTTCATCAAGGACAGGAAGCCAACGATATTGTGTGAAAACGTCAGCAACGGCCGCCCGGGAGCAGGCACGGTCACGGAGCTTCTTCGAGACCGGACAGACGGATGTGTTGAATGGTGCGTCAGGGACGCACCCTACGCTCTCGCGGGCCTCCAAGGCGGGTGCCATGGTCAAGACCCGGCAAAGCCGGGCGCGGCCATGTTATACGAATCCCAACAAACGAATCCCAATCACAGGCTGCGCTCCCGATCAGAACCGCGACTGTCAAGGAGCGGACATGCCGCGGGCAAGACGTTGCCCCCCGCCACCGGACGTCGGACTGCAAAACGCGCTTTCTTTATGGGATGCGTATGAGTTGTCACACATGAGACTCCTACGGACGATGGGAGGCCATCAGGGTCGTTGTCGATCCCTTGCCGCGCCCGACGGTTCTACGACCTTATCAATACTCGGATACGGCTGCCCACAACAACAAGCAGGTACAATGCCCCTGCCAGCGCAATAGTCGTCGCTCCGGGCGGGAGTTCCGGACCATAGCTGACGGCCAGTCCGCCGGTCGTCAGCGCGATGCTTATCAGCGAGGCCGCCACCATGACGTGCCAGAGCCGGTTCGCGAAATGACCCGCAATCGCCACCGGCAGTGTGAGAAGCGCGATGACCATGATGAGCCCGACCACAGTCACCAGCACGACCACGGTCAGGGCCGTCAAGCAGAGCAGAAGCAGGTAGTAAAACTCGACGCTAATCCCTCGCAACCGGGCGAACTCTTCGTCAAAACAGACTGCCAGGAACTTGTTGTAGAACAGCAGACCCAGCCCGACAACGAGTACGTCCAGACCCGCAATCAGGTACAGATCCTGCCGCGAGACAAGCAGGATATTCCCGAACAGATAGCTCATCAGATCCTCGTAGTACCCGGGGGTCTTGGCGATAAAGAGGATGCCGACGGCCATGCCGATCGCCCACAACGCACTGATCACCGTGTCTTCGCGCTGTTTCGCCCGCAGACTGACAACACCGATGATCAACGCCGCAATGACGGCCGCCACCGCGGCACCGTGAAGCGGGTGGAGGAATGTCCAACCATGCACGACGTTGAAGTATCGCGCCGCGCCCATCCCCCCGAGAGTACAATGCGCCACACCGCCCGCGATGTAGGTGATGCGCCGGGCCACCACGTAGCTGCCGACCACACCGCACGCGACCCCGGCCATCGCACCGGCCAGCAGCGCATACTGTAGGAATGGGTTCGCAATCAGCGCGTCGAGAAACTCGCTCACGACCCGTCTCCCGAATGCTCGACCGGGTCGTGATGCAGCAGTCGAACCTCACGACCGTACATATCCGCCACTTTCTGCTCATCCAACTCGTTAGTGGGGTGCATGTGCGCCGTGTGGTTTACACACAGGACGGAACGGAAGAAGGCGGAGACGAACCCGACGTCGTGCGACACGATCACGACGGTCAAGCGTTCATTCAGCTCTCGCAGCAACGCATAAAGATCATCCTGAACGGCCGGGTCGAGACTCGCCGTGGGCTCGTCCAGGAGCAGCAACTCCGGTTCACACGCCAGCGCCCGCGCGATGAGCACGCGCTGCCGCTGCCCGCCCGAGAGGGAGGACAACGACCGGTTCTGCAAATCGGCAAGTCCGGCCTCTTTCAAAGCCTTCAAGGCGACGGTCTTGTCCCGGCGGCGGTATGGTCCGGCCACCCGCCCCTGTCCGAGTCGACCCATCAGCACGACATCCAGAACACTTACAGGAAACTGCGGATCAAATTGCACCTGCTGCGGCATGTACCCGATTCGCCGGCGGGCTTGATCCGGAGACGTCCCCAGAACCTCCACGCTTCCCTTCTGAGGTTTCACCAGCCCGATGACGAGCTTGATCAACGTTGTCTTGCCACCACCGTTGGGGCCTATGACACAAACGAAGTCCCGCTCGTTTATGCTGGCGTTGACGTCGCGTAGAACGGAGGGGCCGTCATACGAGAACGACACGTCACGGAACGTGATAACCGGGTCTTGGCTCATTCACGGCGCCTCGCATCGCCCTTCAACGCCTCCTCGATCCTATCCGCCATCTCGAGCAGATTATCGAGATAGTCCTCGGCAAGCGGATCAATTGGCACGACGGCGCCGCCGATGGCCTCTGCAATCGTCTCGGCGCTATTCCGGTCGAACTGCGGCTGAACGAAGATCAACCGGACCCCGGCATCCCGAGCCCGTTTGATCAACCCGCTCAACCGCTTGGCTGTTGGAGCCTTCCCGCCGGATTGAACGGCGGTTTGCCTGAGCCCGTAGGCGTCAGCGAAGTACCCGTAGGCCGGATGGAAGACGAAAAACTCCCGCCCTCGAAACGGTCCGAGTTTCGCAGCGATCGCGGAGTCCACGCTGTCGAGTTCCGCCATAAAGGTGCCAAGGCGCCGTTCATAGTCCTTGCGATGTACGGGATCGAGCCGTCCGAGTTCGTCGCAGATGGTCCGGGCCTGGATCTTCACCAGACGTGGATTCATCCAGGTATGCGGATCAAGATCGCCCTGCTCACCGTGGTCCTCGGCACAATCGGCATGACCATGCGCTGATCCGGAACCGTGCTCGTGTCGCTCGCCAGCGGTTAGCCCCCGGAGTTCAATGCCCTCACGCGTGTCCACGATGTGCAGACCCTCGAGCGTGCCGCCGATCTTCGCCACGACCGACTTCTCGAACGGTACCCCGATTCGGAAGTAAACCCGTGCCTTACCCAACTCCACCATTTGCTTGGGCGTGATTTCGTAGGTGGCCGGTGATTGCCCGGGTGCGAGCAACGCGGTCACGTCAACCTTCTCCCCACCCACCTGTTCGACAAAGTGCTTCTGGGGTGGAATGCTGACGTAGACACGCATCCGTTGGGCGGGCGGTTCAGCCCCGACGCCTTGCGACAGAGACATCCACATGGCTGCCACCGGTAGAATGAACCGGAAGCGCGGCGAAGGAACCATCAATCTGTATCGCCGGATCATCCGGTGTCCCTCGATGTTAGCGGGTCCGAGCGGGTCGGCCCCGCTTGTGCCCCAGTCGCTTTGACTCGTGATCACAGACCAGATGCCACTCGTGGCACTCCCTACATTCCATGACGCTGTGACTTGCCGAGAACGTCTCCCAGTGCCCCTGCTGTTCCGGGCTCAGAATGCCCGTGCCGAGACAGACCGGACAGGTGTTCTCGAGTGCGGCAAGAATCGCCGATCGAATGAATGACGAACGGTTCGGGACCCCCCGCAGCGCTTCTACGAGCGACTCCTCCGCCTTGAACGTGATGATGGACTGCTTGGCCGTGGGCATCGAAACGACCCCTATAAGGACGACCCGGCACATAAGCCGACAAAATGGGCAACCCAACAGCCCGCCGGGTATTACATAATAATACCACTGTACACCCGAATGTCAAGCTGATGTTGGCTGGGAAGGTGCTCCGGCAGGATACGCCATACGGTCAGCACAAAACGGCTTGCTTCAGCGCAGAGACAGATGACCACCCGGGGGCTTTTACGTACGTTTGAATTGCCTTTCGAGGTCGCTTTTCGTAAGACGGAGCATGGTCGGTCGACCGTGGGGGCAACTACTGGACTTGTCGATCATGGAACGCTGCGCAAACAGTGCGTCGATCTCCTCCGGGGCGAGCGGATCACCCGCTTTGACGGCGGCCTTGCACGCCATCATGCTCAGCAGGTCATCGATGACGGCGTCGGTCGGTGGCGTGTCCCCCTTCTGTCCAAGGCGGTCGAGCAGATCCCGCATGAACGACGCGACGTCCGTATCCTTCAGCATGGCAGGGAAGGCGTGCACGGCCACCGCGTCGGCCCCGAAGGGCGTCACTTCGATGCCGAGACGCTCGAGCAGGTCGCTCCGGGTTTCGAGAAGTGCCGCCTGCTGCGGTGTGACGGTCAGCGTCTCGGGCAGGAGCAGCCTCTGAGATTCCAACGAACCCTCAGTCACTCGTTTGCGAAACTGCTCGTAAAGAACCCGCTCGTGCAGGGCGTGCTGGTCAACGATGACGATCCCATCCTCGGTCTCCGCAACGAGATACAGATTGTGCATCTGGATGGCGCGGGGACGCATGGAAGGCGTGGAAGGAAAAGTGCCCGCCGCCGCTCGATCCCCATCCGTTCGACCCGCATCCGGATATTCCGCGTGAGGTGACAGCCGATCCGAGCCCGGATCGACCGACGCCCCCGCCCCCGGCTCGCCGTAGAGGGAACGCCATACCCGCTCAGCATCCACCGTGGAGGGCGAGACGTTGGCACCCGGAACCGGTAATCCAGCCAGACCCGAACCGAATCGTGCTTCCGCACCGAGCCGCGCGCCCGCATCACCCGAACCGGGTTCACCAGGTCTGATAGGCGGCGTCGATTTGAACACATCGGCCATTTCGCGGCGCATCCGGTCCTGCTCCTCTTCGCTGACTCCCGGTCGGGATCTATCGGTGCGCACCGACGGCGTGAGGTCGCAGCGCTGAAAGGTCTCACGGATCGCGCTGAGAACATGGGAGTGGATAAGCCGTGAGTCGGCCCAGCGAACCTCGATCTTGGTCGGGTGAACGTTCACATCGACGGTCGTCGGATCCACGGTCAAAAAGAGGAAGACTACGCCGTGCCGGTTCGGCTCCATCAACCCGCGATGCGCCTCTTTGACGGCATGCTGCACAAACCGGTCGCGAACATACCGCCCGTTGACGAACGTGTACTGCCACTGCGCCGTCGCGCGAGACTGGGCGGGCGGGGCGACATAGGCCTCGATCTCCACCCCCTGCTCGTTCCGTTCTATGCTCAGCAACGCCGAGGCCAACTCCGGACTGTAGAACTTCGCGATGCGCTCCAGCCGGGACTCGCATTGCGGCGCGCGCTGCGTTACACGCCGGTTGTTGGTCACTTCGAACCCGATCTCCGGGTGGGCCAACGCCACACGCGCCACCTGCTCGTTGATGTGGCCCGTCTCGGTCGAGGCTCCACGCAGGAACTTCCGCCGCGCGGGCACATTGAAGAACAGGTCCCGGATTTCTACCGTCGTCCCTACTGGGCAGCCGGCCGACTGGGACATCTCGAGCTGTTCGGCCGCCACACGCACCTCGTGACCCTCGTTCGCTCCGGGCGGTCGTGAG
Source organism: Planctomycetota bacterium (assembly GCA_030622435.1). GTDB lineage: Bacteria > Planctomycetota > Phycisphaerae > UBA1845 > UBA1845. The sequence goes on along the minus strand of JAUXGE010000215.1, from coordinate 2,159 downwards.
ACGATGCGCAGCTTCGAGACGGCGGATATGCTCGCCAGAGCCTCACCACGGAACCCCATCGTGTGAATCGAGTACAGGTCATCCTCGACGATGATTTTGCTCGTTGCGTGGCGGGCAACGGCCGGGCGAAGCTCGTCCGGCAACATACCGCAACCGTCATCCGTCACCCGGATGAGCTGCTTGCCACCGTCCTCGATCGTGAGGGCGATCCGGCTCGCTCCTGCGTCGACCGCATTTTCGACGAGTTCCTTGACCACGCTCGCGGGCCGCTCGACGATCTCGCCGGCCGCAATCTTCCGAACGAGAAGATCGGGCAGCATTCGGATTCGACACGATTCGCTCATGGTCTATGATCCGCCAAACGCTCAGCGCCGGGATGAGGATCTCTCGATACCCTTGGTTGCACCAACCCCGGCCGAGTATAATCCTCGCAAGCCATCGGATCAAAAATACGTTGGCGCGACGACTCGCCGTGCCCTTGTAAGGTCGCCGGATTCCGCCTTGCTTCTTGCGATTGTCGCCCTGACGTTGCGGGAAAGGCGACTCCACCGGGAACATCGAACAGCCATGCAGAGACCCGTTCTATTTCGCATCGAGCAACACACAGCCCCCACAGACCTCGAGAACCGGGTCGCTCAGGCCGTTGCGGCAGGTTTCGACGGTGTCGAGCTGGCGCTTTCGCCAACCGCGGGCGACGCCGCAACCGAGAACCCGACCGATACGCATCAGGTCTCCCGCGGGGCGAACGCGATCGGCGAGTGGTTTCGTACGGCGCGCCAAGGCGAAGCATGCCGCCGAATACGGGCGATCGCCTGGCGTTGCACGACCTGCGACGTCCCCACCGCCCTGATCGAGGTTGGCGACCTCTTGGCTCGGGCTGGCGAACTGGACGCACGGGCGTTGAACCTGACGATCCCGCCGCTGGGCGGCGAACCGCAAAACGAGTCGTTTGCCTCGTACCAGGAGGCACTCAACCTCGCCTACATGCTTCTTCACGAGCTGCGTTTCGAGGCCGAGGCGACCGGTGTGAGCATCGCCCTCGAGCCCGCGGTGGGACGGTGCCTGCTCTCTCCGGTCGAGCTGCGCGAGATCATCGATAGTGCGAACTCGTGGGCCGTCGGCGTATGCATCGACGTGCCCCGTGTTGCGCGAATCGGCTGTCCGCACGATTGGCTCACGACGCTGGGCTCCAGGGTTCACGCCGTGCGGATGAATTTCGACGAACCGGGCGTACCGACGCAAAGGGGAGAGTCGGGCTCCGCGTGCGACGTGTCAAGCATCACCGAGACCCTCGACCGGATCGACTACGATCGGACCATCATCGCGGCCGGCGAACAAGATCCGGCCACTCTGCGCAAGCACGTGTCGGTCCTCGCCGGCGCAGATGCCCGGACGTGCCCCGACGCCGTCCCGGATGCCTCCTGAGGGTCTGAGCCATTGAGGGTGGCATGGGCAAGCGGAAGGTACAATTCACGCTTCGTGGCGACGCATTCTTGGGCTACAAGAGCCCGTTCGCAAGCATGAAACGGAGCTTGCCCGTGCTGCGCAGCTGCGGCCGCCGGATGCAGCGCGCACGGGCAAGGACCGCCCCCAGACACTCTTTGGCACTCGGGAACACCCACGGAGGCGGCCCTTGCCCATGCCACCCTCCTCGGATTCGCCACCCGATTGGAAATGCACCCGCATCCTGAACCAAGCCATGTGCTCAATTGCCAGACGGACCGCCGCAGGATACATTAAAGCGTTCTCTGTTTTCGAGTAGAGTCACCACTTGTGGTGATGAAGGGGCGGCAGGGGAGCCTCTCACAGGATGCGGCGTTACATGCACCAGGCGAAAGCGGAGTTTGTTCTAAAGAGCAGGAAAAGGCGAATACCGGCAAAGCGGCCCGTTGAAGAAGTCGTTTCCGATCGCCCAAGTGTAGCGCCACCCCTTGTGGGTTGCATTATACCGGCATTCTCGTCGCCCACAAGGGGCGACGCTACATTGTTCAAGAAGCAGATTTGGCAATGATTCGTCACGCTTTGATGAGGGAGCATCAGCAAATGGCTCACACCACAAATCCTATTCGAACTCATCCGTCCAAGAACCACCCACACCGACAGACCCAAGACATACACGCGCCCATACGGCGCGGCCATTCGACATTCACTGTTCCGTT
>JAUXGE010000375.1 GCA_030622435.1 Planctomycetota bacterium | reverse complement strand
GGCAAGGGCGGATGTGGAGCCGGGCACACCGGACGGGTTGGTCAACATCTCGGACGTCACCTTCGTTCTCGATGCATTCCGCGGGTTTGACTATCCCTTTGTTCCAGGTCCGCCGCCCTGTACCCCTTGACCGCGCTGGGGCGGTGCAGTCACATGAATGAGGAGTTCGCTCGTGACGGATCGAGAGCGTCTCGAACAACTTATTCGCAGTCGGCATCCGCTGATCACGATAGTCACCAACGAGGAAGCGTACGCACTGGGGCTCGTACGGGAGACGGCCTTGGCGATGGGGCGAGACCTTCGCCTCTGGTCGATCATCGGCGGCGTTCGCGACGGCCTTGTCTCCGGCACACCGCCGATTCCCGAGACGGAGCACCCGGCCGCTGCGATCTACCATCTCACGCACCAACTCGAGAACCCGGGGGTCTGTGTTACTCTGGATCTGGCCGGACATCTCAAGGACGAACGCACGCAGCGCATCCTCCGAGATCTGATACAGCGTTTCCGCAAGAACGAGGCCACACTCGTTACGATCGACTACAGCGAGGCCATGCCCGAGGTCATCGAGGCCGAGGGTTCGCGGTTCGAGATCTCACTGCCGGACGAGAAGGAGCTGGAGCAGCTCGTGCGCGCCACGTTGCGTCGGCTTCACAAGGAGAGCCGGATCGAGGTGGACATCTGTCGCCGCGCGTTTCGGACGGCCATTAGAAACCTGCGGGGTCTGACGCGACGTCAGGCGGAGCAGATCATCGTGGATTGCGTGGTCGAGGATCGACGGTTCGACGCTGAGGATATCAATACGATCATCGCCCGGAAACGGCAGGCGCTTTCCGGTGCGGGGCTTCTGCAATACGTGGAAACGCCCGTCGATCTAGGTGAGATCGGCGGGTTGAGAAACCTCAAGCGGTGGCTCAAGCACCGACAGAACGCCGTCAGTGATGCGGCCGTCGAATACGGGCTGGGAGCGCCCCGCGGGGTGCTGATGCTCGGGGTCCAGGGGGCCGGCAAGAGTCTGTGCGCCAAGGCGATCGCCACGGCCTGGCAGCGCCCTCTGTTGCGGATGGACGTGGGCGCCTTGTACGACCGGTACGTCGGCGAGTCGGAACGGCGGCTGCGCGATGCGCTGAAGCAAGCCGAGATGGTCGCCCCGATCGTTCTCTGGATCGACGAGATCGAGAAGGCGTTCGCGTCCGCGGCCAGTCGGAGCACGGACGGCGGGCTCTCGCAGCGAATGTTCGGCACACTGCTTACCTGGATGCAGGAGCACGAAGCCCCCGTCTTTCTGGTTGCGACGGCCAACGAGATCGAGGCCCTGCCGCCGGAGCTGCTTCGCAAAGGACGATTCGACGAGATCTTCTTCGTGGATCTTCCCGTCAAGGCCACGCGCAAGCAGATCTTCGCCATCCACTTGCGTAAGCGGCGACGCGATCCTGATGCGTTCGATCTCGATGTACTGGCCACAGCGTCCGACGGCTTCAGCGGAGCGGAAATCGAACAGGCGATCATCTCGGCCATGCATGACGCTTTTGCAGACAAGGCCGAACTCGACACGGAACGAATCGTCGAGGTGCTGAGAAACTCGCCGCCGTTGTCGGTCACGATGGCCGAGCGGGTCGACGCCCTGCGCGCCTGGTCCAAAGGGCGCTGCATGCCGGCGGGGTGAAGTCAAAATCATGGTGGACGCGCAGCTCGACGGATACGATAATCGACATGTACGACGGTGCCGGCGCCTCGCGGCGGCACTTTCTCTGGGATACGTGCGGCCGACATCATGGGACGAGTCCGGATGTCCGAATGGGAACATCTTCCGAAAGCGCCGATCACGGAGGCTTTGATCGACATCCGGGTCGAGTTGCCGTCCAAGGCAAGCGTCGATACCCTGCGCCCGTTTTGTGACGAGGTCCGGATTGAATACCCGCAGTCACGCGAACGCAGAAAAGGCCATGCAGAGTTCACATTCGGCAAGCCCGGCCAGACTGCAATTACAGTCGAACCCGAACACCCTGATGGGTACGTGTTGACCTCCGTGGACGGCACACAGATCGTTCAGGTCCGACTCGATGGTTTCACCTTCAGTCGTTTGAAACCGTATAAGACCTGGGATCATCTGCACCAAGCCGCGCGCCCACTGTGGGCGAGGTACTGCGACTTGGCATCGCCGACCTCGGTAACCAGGATCGCGGTTCGCTACATCAACCGGTTGGAACTCCCTTTGCCCGTCGAGAGCTTCAAAGATTGGCTCACGACGACTCCTGAGATCGCACCAGCCCTGCCGCAGGGGATGTCGGGCTTCTTCCTCCGACTTAATATACCTTTCGCTGAACCGCGTGGTTTCGCAAACGTGACTCTAGCTATTGAACCGGGGGACTACACGGGTTACGTCCCCGTGATCTTCGATATCGATGCGTTCCTGCCAGGTCCATTTTACCCCAAGGACGATGCTATGTGGGATCGTTTCACAAATCTGCGTGCCATCAAGAACGAAGTGTTCTTCAACAGCCTCACACCCCGAACTGTGGAGATGTACCGGTGAGATTCGCCCCAGAGACATCCGCGCATGGGACTTGGGACGGGTACAATTGGCCGTACATCGGTGTGGACCAGCATGATCGGTCACAGGTCATCGGCACCGGGCCAGGTCTGTCGGCGGTCATCAAGGCAGTCTATAAAGAGATCAGGGATTATTTCGGAGGTCCCGCGACACGTCAGCAGGAGACCGTCCAGGAGGCCTTGGAGCGCCTGGCTAACGAGTGGCGGGCCGAAACCGCCTTTATGTCCTCGGTAACCGATATGGCGATGCACCCGGCCTATCAGAGAATCATCGGAATGGGACAACCCGTGGTGCCGTACCTCCTGCGCGAGCTCGCCATGAAACCCGACCATTGGTTCTGGGCGTTGAAGGCTATCACTGATGTGGATCCGGTTCCGGCTTGCGACCGGGGAAACATTCAACGCATGGCAGATGCCTGGGTGCGTTGGGGGAAACAGCAAGGTTTCAGCGAATTGTGAGTCACATCGACCAGTTCTTCCCCGGGCTTCAGTCCTCCGAGTGGCGAGTAACAAGCCCGCAGGACGACGGGTACAACTGCATCGCCTGGGCCGCCGGAGAGGATGATGTCTGGTGGGAGCCGGACCCTATGGATCAGTACTTTTGGCCGAGTGACATTCCACGCAAGTCTACCGTGAGCGCTTTTGTCGAGGCATTCGGTCAACGCGGCTTCCAACCGTGCGATTCGTACGAGGTGCAGGAAGGCTTCGAGAAAGTCGCGGTCTATACCGACCGGGACGGCACGCCGACACACATGGCGAGACAGCTTCCGTCAGGCCGATGGACAAGCAAGCTCGGCGGGCTCGAGGACATCGAGCACGATCTCGAGGCTCTGGAGGGAAGCGGCTATGGTCGCGTAGCAGTTGTCATGGGACGGCCCAGGGAAGCAGTTGGAAGCGAGAATGACGAATCCTGAGTCTCCGAGACCGGCTCGCCTATCGCGAGATCGGATGATTGTATCATAGGATCCTCTCATGGCAAAGGAAGCCCAAGCCAAGCCCCGGTCACCAACCCCAAACGAGCGCGAATCAGCTCGTAGCCTGAATGAGGCGGCCTGTGTCCAAACCGGCGTCATCCATTGCGCTGACAATCTCGAGTTGCTTCGCACGTTTCCCGACGACTGCATCGACCTGATCTACATCGACCCGCCGTTCAACTCCGACCGCGACTACGGCCTGTCTGGCGAGGGGACGGGTGCGGAGCCTGCATTCGAGGACCGCCACGTCTCGACACAGGCTTATATCGACTTCATGCGACCACGGTGCGTCGAGCTTGCGCGAGTCCTCAAGGGCACCGGCTGCTTCTATTGCCACTGCGACTGGCACGCGAGCCACTACCTCAAGGTCATGCTCGATGGAGTCTTCGGCGAGACCAGCTTCATCAACGAGATCGTGTGGGTCTACGGGTCCGGCGGGCGCGCGACGCATCATTTTCATCGCAAGCACGACGTCCTGCTGCTCTACTCGCCCGGCGCCGAAGCACGGACGTACACGTTTGACGGCCAAGCCGTCGCACTCCCGCGCAACCAATGCGAGGCTTGCGGCACGACGCTGTCGAAATGGAACAATCTGAAGAGGGAGGTCGATGCGGACGGCCGGGTCTACCGGACGATTCGCAGCGCCGGCAAGGTCTACCGCTACTACGACGACGAGCCGGTGACACCCAGCGACGTATGGCACGTGAGCCATCTCCAACAGAAGGACCCGGAGCGCGTGGGTTTCCCGACGCAAAAACCGCTCGCCCTGCTCGACCGCATCATCAAAGCCGGCAGCCGACCCGGCGACATCGTTTTGGATTCC
>JAUXGE010000095.1 GCA_030622435.1 Planctomycetota bacterium | reverse complement strand
CGTGAAGTGGTAGCTGACACCCGCGCCGTTGTAGGACACGAGGGCCGCAGGTGCAGTAAACGGAAGCTCGGATCGTACGCCGTTCGTCTGGATACGCCATTCCACAAAGAACCGTTCGGCGCCGATGAATTCGGCGAGCGACTTCGTGTAGTCAAACTGCTGCCCTTGCGGAGGATCGTAGCCGGGGCAGAACTCAACGTGGTGGTACAACTTCCCGTCTGCGACCCATTCGTGCGCATTGCACCACGCATTAATCAAGGTCCACCCGGCATCTGTGGGCAGGGAGTTGCACTCATATGAGAAAACCGCACCGACAGCACGCGCCGCGACCGCGAGCCCGATCACCACCGTCCATCGACTCGACACTGTGAGCGCTCCGAGTAAGTGAGGAAGAGATGGGGTCCGCGACGTACGCGCCAACCCCGTAAGTTTCGGTCTATTTTAGTCAAAGGAAAACAAGAATGACAACGCGAATTACTCAAAATTCAGGCGGTATGCTTATAGCTGCCGGCGTCTTTATCGGTCTTTGCTTCAACGAGTGCCTCGCTTCCGAGACCTGCAAGAACAACTCGGGCAGCACGAAACACGTCTGCGTGGAGTGGGATCGGGAACTGGCGCCGGTCGACGGTACCGACTTCGAGGTCAACTATGCTTGTCAGGGATGCTCAGACGATCCCGCCGTCGTGTTGATGACCGGCGATGACAAGTGGATCGTCTACTCCGAGGTGATCAGCACGCAGGTGGCGGCCAACATCGGTGCCATGACGACCAGCGACGAAGAAAACTACGTCGTCAAGATCGCCAACGGTGCCAATGCGGGCGCGGCCAATGTGGCCTCCATGGTCCTGACACCCTCCGGCGATCACTCGTCCTCGATCGGTACCGGCTCCAGAATCTCCGGGAACCTGGCCGGAGACCTGACGCTCCAGGAGACCTCCGGTGGCTCTGGTGGAGCGCTGGCCTTGACGATCGGCGGGAACGTCGAGGGCGACATCACAGCCGCCACTATCTCGTCACTGACGATTGGCGGGGAGCTTACTGGGGCGCTCGAGACCGAGGTCCTCGAAGGGACTTTGATCGTGGATTCTGTCACCGGGAACGGCTCGATCTCGGTAACTGACACGATCGAAAGTGAGAGCGTGTATTCCCTCATAGTGGGTGACGTAGAAAGCGGCGCTCGGATCGACATTGCCGACATCGACGGGTCCACCAACCTGTATTTTACTGGAGCGGTTGCCGGGTATCTCGATCTGCGGGCAGGACTTGACGAAAACCAGATTGCCGATTTCACTTCCGGGCCCTTCTCCGGAGTGATCGACCTTCACGGCAGCGACTTGGAAGGCTACATGGAGCTTCCCGCCGGCGCGAGCGGAAGCATCATCAACGGAGGATCGGAAAGTGCTTCCGGGTGCCTGTGGCTGAACGGTAGTGAGGAACTGCCATTCACGGGAACGGTGACCTTTGCCAGCGCGAAGTGCATCAAGTTCTGCGGTTCCTACGTGAACGGTGCCATCCGCATCACCGGTGCGAACCTGGGCGGCTTTGTCGGCGGATCATACCTGCTCGAGGATGGGCTCATTCAAATCGATGGGAATGTTGTCGGTCCCGGCGGAAAGATCCACGTCGGTGAAGATGCGGACGGAGACATTTACGTCGGTGGCGACGTTTCGTCCGGGGGTTGCATCGACGTTGATGGTGACGTGACGTCAACTGGGAGCAGCCTCGTGGAAGGCGACATCACGGGCGACATCACGATCGATGGCGAGTTCAACGGGAACATCTGCGCGGATAACCTGTCACCGATGGCGAACCTGCCGGCGAACATCTCGATCGGCACCATGGGGGATGAGGGGTTGATCTGCGGTGCCAGGCCGTGGTGCGGAGACGGGACGATCAGCAGCGCCGACCCGGCCGACGAGACCCAGGATTCGCGCCAGCCCCACCCACCGGGCGACTGCTCGTTGAGCGCGCGTCAGGGTATCGGCTCTGAGGACGAGCCGATCGAGATCACGCTTAGCGAGGGCGGGGCCAACAATCTGGATTGCTGGGAGCTGTGCGAGACTGACGTCGAGGACGTGGACACGGGCCAGGGATGCAGCACGCTCAGCGCCAACGCGATCGATAGCGTGACCGAGACGAGTTCGGGTGTTTATGAGATCGTCCTCGAGCGACCCATATCGGCCGGCGAGTGGACGACGATCACGTACCTGGGCGACGACAGCTATGTCGCGTATGCGTCACTGCCTGCGGATGCCAACGCCGACGAATACGCAGGCCCGTCCGACATCACGGCCTTGATAAACTACTTGAACGAGGTCGCCGAACCGCCGTTCGGGGACTACAGTTGCGACATGGACCACAGCACCGTTTGCGGGCCACCGGACATCACACGGCTTATCGACCTGCGCAATGGTTCCAGCAAGTTCATTGCATGGAGCAGCAAGACCTTACCGAGCAACACCTGCCCGTAGTGTGGCATGTGCGAGGGCCTGACGTTCCTTGGCCGGGGGAGCGTCAGGTTGTTGGACCGGCACGCAGATCACCATATGTCTATGAGATTTGGAGGGTCCACCGGTTGAAAACCGGTGCCACACTTCCGGTTGGAAACAGGTGCCACACCCTTGGTGCCTCGAGGGTACGTGGATTTGCTCTTATGCGAATCCGATCACCGCAGGTTTGCAGGCTGGAAGCCTGCGCTACGATCCCGTTGCGGAGGACTGTGGGGCGCCCGTGGTTTGCGCGCCACAGGTGTCAAAAGAATCTGCACCCCACCGTTGACTGATTCACACGGTTCCAGTATAATACTGGCTCTATTCTCCGGTCGAACCTTGGATGCTCCAATAGGAGGGCTTGTCATGTTGTGGAAGTCAATACCGAGTGTGCTTGCCATGGTCGCTTTGGGGTTTTGCACAGCATCTGTGACGGCACAGACTACATGGTACGTGAACGACGATGCTCCCGGTGCGAACAACGGCTCGGACTGGACCGACGCCTTCGTCGATCTTCAAAGCGCGTTGGCGGTTGCCCAGTCGGGTGACGAGATCTGGGTGGCGGTTGGAACTTACTCCGCAGATTCCGGAACGGGCGATCGTGCGGACACGTTCCAGCTAATCAGCGGGGTGGGCCTCTACGGTGGGTTCGACGGCACCGAAGCCGCGCTCGTAGAGCGCGCCGGCCTGTTTTCATTGACGCGGTTGAGTGGAGACCTGGATGGGAACGATTCACCCGTCGCTTGCACGGACCACACGCCCGACTGCGACAGCTACGGAACGCGCTGTGTCGACGGTAGCTGCATCGTCAGACAGAACATCGACGAGAACAGCTACCATGTCGTCACCGGCAGTGGCACTGACGACACGACGGTTCTCGACGGCTTCACGATCACGGCCGGTAATGCAACCGACACGAACGAAGGCGGCGGCATGTACAACGTGGCCGGGGACCCGACTGTGTCCAATTGCACGTTCTCGCAGAACTTGGCCGGGTCGTTCATCATGGGCGCGGGCGGCGGCATGTTCAACGAATCCAGCAGCCCGACGGTGACCGACTGCTCTTTCTCCAGGAACTGGGCGGGGGCGCATGGCGGTGGGATGTACAACGTTGACGGCAGCAGCCCGGTGGTTGAGCGCTGCTCGTTCCGTCAGAACGCAACTCGGATGCTCGATGGTGGCGGGATGTTCAACCAGACCGACTGCCACCCGACGCTCATCAGTTGCGACTTCATCGGAAACTACGCGCGCGGTTTCGGAGGTGGTGTCTGCAGCGAGGGCGTCAGCAGCCCGACCCTGACGAACTGCCTTTTCAGCGGGAACAGCGTCACGGAGATGGGCGGAGGCATGTACATCTACGAAGGCAGCCCGGCGCTGACGAACTGCACCTTCAGCCTGAACTCCAACTACCAGTTCGGGGGCGGCATATACTCCGCCGGCTCACCGACACTGGCGAACTGCATCTTCTGGGGCAACAGCCACGACGCCGTCAGCGGATGGGTGATTGATGAGCCCGCGCAGATCTATGGGACGGTGGGTTCCATCGACTACTCCTGTGTAGACGGGTGGACCGGCACCTTCGGAGGCGTCGGCAACACGGGTGCCGATCCCGCGTTCGTCGACGCGGACGGTGGGGACGGCATGGCCGGCACGGGCGATGATGACCTGCATCTGTCACCCACTTCGCCGCTCATCGACGCGGGGGACAACACGGCCATCCCCGGTACGGTCGTGACGGATCTCGCTGGGCTCACGCGCTTCTGGGACGACCCGTTCACGGTGGACACGGGCAACGGCACTCCGCCGGTCGTCGACATGGGCGCCTACGAGTTCCAGCGCCCGAGCATTCCCACCCTCACCGAATGGGGTATCGCCGTCATGGCCTTGCTCGTGATTACGGCCGGTGCTGTCCTGTTCACGCGACGACGAGCCGTGACCGCTCGGTGACTCTCGCGGAACGGATTGCCAGTAGGCGCTGCGTGGCTAGGGCCGACTTGGCGCAGTAAGGTCAGGTCATGAACCGCCCAAGGCGCGCCCTCGCTGCGTTTCGCCTCGCCCCCCAACGCTTAGCATGATGTCCTCACGCATCTGCCGCTTAATGTCGCTACGTGGCTCGGGTTGGTTGGTGCCATGCAGACACGGGTCAATGCTTCGCCTTACGCCATCTTTCTCGGGTCGTGTGGGTCCGGGTTCTCAACACCGACCAGCCGTCCCTTGCTCCGCTGGGCGTTGGCCGGCGACGATTTCGTACGTCCCCGGTGCATGGCCGTACCCTCAGGCGAGCTGTATAATGCGGTCCCGCGTACGATGGGGTGCGCCAATGGAGATCACAGCGATGACTCGACTTAGTACGATCTGTTTGATAGGGATCTTTCTTGCGATAGGCAATGCCGCGCCGGCCCAACAGCCGCCCGCCACGAAGAAGGCGCCGGTCACGGACACGTACCACGGCACCAAGGTCACCGAAGACTACCGCTGGCTCGAGAACTGGGATGACGCCGAGGTCCGCACTTGGAGCGAAGCACAGAACGTCCACGCGCGCAGCATCCTCGATGCCCTTCCCAACGTCGGCGCGCTGCGAGTACGCCTGACCGAAATCCTCGCAGCCAAGACGATCACCCATGGTAGCCTTGCCTATCGAGACGGACAGCTCTTTGCCATCAAACGAGAACCTCCGAAACAGCAACGGTTCCTCGTCGTCATGAAGTCTGCCGACAGGCCCGACACGGCGCGAGTGCTCGTCGACCCGAACGTCATCAATTCCGAGGGGACAACCGCGATCGACTGGTATGTCCCTTCTCACGATGGGCGCCTGGTCGCCGTCTCCCTGTCCGAGGGCGGTAGCGAGTCGGGCGACGTCCATCTCTATGAGACGGCCACTGGACGCGAGGTTCATGAGGTCATCCCGCGAGTCAACGGTGGCACGGCCGGCGGCGACGTGGCGTGGGCAACGGATGGATCGGGTTTCTTCTACACGCGTTATCCGCGCGGGACCGAGCGACCGACGGAGGATCGGGACTTCTATCAGCAGTTGTACTTCCACAAGCTCGGTACGCCCACGTCAGCCGACCGCTACGAACTCGGCAAGGAACTACCGCGGATCGCCGAGATCCAACTCGAAATGCACCAACCGTCAGGTCGTCTTCTGGCGACGGTCCAGGACGGTGACGGCGGCGAATTTGCTCACTTCCTCCGGTCACCGGCGGGCAAGTGGCGTCAGTTCAGCAAGTTCGGCGATCGGATAGTCCAGGTGACCTTCGGATCACATGATGACATATTCGTGATCTCACGCGCAGACGCGCCGCGAGGCAAGGTCCTACGCGTCCCGATCGCCACGTTGAACGTCGCCGATGCCAAAACGGTCATTCCGCAAGGACAGGACAGCATCGTGACGGATTTCATGGGCGCGCCGACCATGCTGGCGACGGATACCCGGCTCTACGTCGAGTACCAGCGCGGCGGGCCATCCGAAATCCGAGTGTTTGATCACACCGGGAAGTCCGCACGCCCTCCGAACCAACTCCCCGTTTCCTCGGTCGGTGGGCTCACACGACTCGCTGGTGACGACATTCTGTTCAACAACTCATCCTTCATCGAGCCACCGGCATGGTACGGCTTCCACGCCATGCTTGGCGCAACGCGAAAGACGGCACTCGCGGCCAAGTATCCTGTGGACTTCGGAGACACGAAGGTCGTGCGGGAGTTTGCCATATCGAAGGACGGAACGAAGGTGCCGGTCAACATCATCCTGCCCAAGGCCGCCAAGCTGAACGGCTCGAACCCTTGCATCGTCAGCGGATACGGGGGCTATAACGTGAGTCTCACACCACGATTCAGCGCAACTCGCCGAGTCCTGTTGGAGCAGGGCGTAATCTACGCAGTGGCCAACCTCCGCGGCGGTGGTGAGTATGGAGAGGACTGGCATCGACAGGGGAACCTGACGAACAAGCAGAACGTGTTCGACGACTTTTCTGCCGTGGTCAAGCGCATGATCGACCTGGGCTACACGTCGTCGGATCGAGTAGGGATCATCGGCGGCAGCAACGGCGGTCTCCTGATGGGGGCGGCAATGGTCCAGCACCCCGATCTGGTCAAGGCCGTGGTCTCATACGTAGGCATATACGACATGCTGCGCGTGGAACTCTCTCCTAACGGTGCGTTCAACATCCCCGAGTTCGGCACGGTCAAGAACCCGGATCACTTCAAGGCACTGTATGCCTATTCTCCATACCACAACGTCAAAGACGGCACGATGTATCCGGCCACGCTCTTTCTGACCGGTGCCAACGATCCGCGAGTCGATCCTATGCAGTCGCGCAAGATGACCGCTCGCCTGCAGGCCGCGAACACCGTGCAGACACCGATCCTGCTGCGCACCAGCGGCAGCACAGGGCACGGTGGTGACACGGCACTGTCGGAACAGATAGAGGAAGCCGTGGACGTCTACGCCTTTCTGTTCCACCATCTCGGTGTGAAGTACCGACCGATCAAGGGCGGTTCTGGAGGTTGATCAACCTGCGCAACTGCACCGGCAAGAACATCTAGTACCGTTTCCAAGAAGGTAGTGTCGGTTTCGCTGGTCATTGTAGCGGCCTGCGTCCCCGCAGGCCGCTTTCCCAGGCAGGTGGGATTACACGCAACGGCCGGCGGGGACGCCGGCCGCTACAGACTCAGGCGTCACAGAACCGTATGTACCTTTCTGGAAACAGCACAAGTTGCCATTCGAAGCAGTCTGCCGTTTGGGGCACGCAACCGTTTCCGGTCACCTATTACCCTGAATTCCGGCTGAATTACCGGATTAGAGTGACGGATGGCCCTTTTCCAGTCGGGATCAATCCATCCGCGCACACGTATCTGGATACTTGACATCCACGAAAGATGATGTATACTTTGTATAACGAGGTATTGCTCCATGAAGCTCGACAAGGAATTGCTCAAAGGGGCAACAGAGACAGTTGTCCTGGCCGTCCTGGCCCAGGAGCCGTCGCACGGCTACCAACTGGTCCAGCTTCTCAAAAGCCGCAGCAAAGGCATCTTCGGATTCGGTGAGGGCACGCTGTATCCGGTACTCTACAGGCTGGAGGAAAAGGGCTGGATCAAGGGTGAATGGGAGGCCGGCAACGGGCAGCGACGGCGACGCGTCTACCGGGTCACCAGCCGAGGCCGGCGACAACTCGTCAAACGCACCGAGCAATGGGCCGGGCTGGCGCGGGGGATGACCCTGATTCTTGGAGGACCGGCCCATGCATGATCGAACAAGCATCGACGAGTGGATCGCGATGGCTTTGGCCCACACCGGTATGCCCTTGGCTCGACGTATCGAGACGGTCGAAGAGTGGCGATCCCATCTGGACCAGCTCATCCGCGACAACCGGGATGCGGGCATGCAAGAAGAGCAGGCCGTACGCGCCGCGTTGGAGGCGTTTGGTCGGCCGGAGGATCTGCGCCGGCAGCTTCGCCGCGAGCAACGAGTGCTGGACAGGCGCGCGGCGATAGCCGAGGTTCGCAAGAGCATGCTCTTGTTCATGATTCTTCCGGCTGTTCTCGTGGTGCCTCTGAGCCTGGCCGTCGGACCGGTCTCAATCCAAGCCACGGTAATCGGTGGGCTGCGTTTCGTCGTGAGCATGTCGGTAGTGTCGGCTCTTGTCACCTACTTCGCCGGTCTACTTACCATGCGGATCAGGCGCCAACGACCTCGCACCGAGTTTGCCTTCTTGCCACGTTGGGGGTACTGGACTGCTATCTCGCTCGTCATGGCGACGGCCGCAGTCTGGTTTCCGCTCCTGATGATTGCCGCGGCATATCCGATCGTCGCGGATCTGCCTCACTTTCGCCTGGGGCTATTGTCCTTCTGGGGGTCTTTCGGCGCTGCGATGCTAGAAGACTTTGGCGGCATCAAGACGTATCTGGCGCCTGTCACGCTTGTTGTAATCTCCCTTGCGTTGACCCTATACGAGCGATCGCGATGCATCGGCCCGACGAACGAAGCGATCATCCAATCGCCCGCGTGAACAGCAGGCCCTATTCCCGACATAATTCCGTAACTCGTAATTTGTAATTCGTAATTCGGCGTAATGCTCGACAGTCAACCGTTCCCGGTCACCTATTTCCGCGCCGGTGCTGTCCGAGGAACGGCCACGTTCGTCGGTATGGATCGTCGTCTACGAAGAACGCGTCCTGGCGATTGTTGCCGCCCTGGGTGACATGATGCGGCATCCGTGGAACAACGACTCGCGCTACCTATGACATAACCAGTATCCGGTCGCCCTATCATTGCATAGCGCACCTGGCATGCCAATAAACCGATGACTGTCCCGAATTATAAGGCGAGCGCGCAAGTTTACCTATCTTAACATTGTGCGGCCCCAAGTCCTCACGCATTGCAGACGGCTGACGTGTTACCAGTAATCGTGGTGCCGGCGGGAATCACGACGCCCGTTGGGAACCGTTCAGTAAGATTTTTTTCAGGACCGTGTAAGATTCGCCTCTCCATCTCAGACTACTAATGTAGAGGCGGCTAACGGTATGCCGCTGAAAAAGATGTGGCGGGGCTTCCAGACCGCGTTTTCACCGCCTGGAAGCCGGTTCCACACGAGAAAGAGGCCCTTTGTCAACAGGCTGATAGGGACGCCAGGTCCTTGCTCTCGCACCCGGACTCGAGTACAATGACAGTCCGGTTATTAGTACCGACACTTGACTGATCGCTGTCGGAGACGGGCTCATGGGGTGTATGGACATGGCGCTTTCTGACTCAGTATCGAGTATACGAACGGACATACGAAATAGGTGAAGCCATGCCTGTGCTGCCCCTACGGTCGATGCGGAGAGCCGGTCGATTCTGTGCATTCCTGACGTGCGTTTCTCTCGCCGTTCTTGACACGGCCACGGCCGCATCCGACCCTACGAAGCCCGTGGAGACACCGTTGGGGGATGTTCAATCGGCTGTCGAGAACGGTGTCGCAGGCCACGACTCGCTGCAAGCTCAGGTCCACGCGCTTCCTCCGGGCATAGACATCCGGCGGCACGTTGTCAGCGGCGATGGGACCGTGACCGGCCAACCCGCCGCGGTGGGTGAATCGACCCTCATCTACAGCAACACGTTGGGCAACAAGGTGTTCGGACCTGAGGTCCCGAACACTCCGTTCGCGGATGATATCGCGACGACGGGCGTCGCCGGTTGCCCTCTGGATCGGTACGAGTTCCTCGTTTCGGGCGATGCGAGGGGCGACGGCTCAGGAAGCGGACCATTCGGCGTTGATTTTGCGTTGTACGACGGGTGTCCAGGCGGCGGGGCGAGTGTCATCGCCGGAACCGAAGGGCATGCCGAGCTGCCGGACGAGGGGTACCACCTGATCGTCTTTCATGCCCCATTCGAGGTTGCGTTGCCAAGCCGATTCTGGTTTCAGGTGGCGTTTAGCCGCGAGCACGCTGGAGTTGTCTTGGGAGCCCCGCCCCTGCTTGGCTACTCCATGGATCGGCTTGATTACCCGGGCTATTCCTGCGCCGCCGGAATGGGCGGCCATCCGTACGGACCACACGCCAGCTTCAATCTCGAGGTGTACACGCGCGGTGCATGTGCCAACTCGTTCGTAGCCTACCAGAACACGAAGGACGCGGGGGACGCTTGGTCGGCCGGCGCCAGTGTGTTCTTCGCGGACGATGTTCACCTCGCCGTCCGAAACTGCAACATGGTTGGCTACGAGCTTGCGCACAAGGGCGACGCGCTTGTCCGTGTTGATCTTCGAACTCAGCTTGACGATGCCGATCCGGCCGAAGGCGGCTTGATCCCGGGCACGGAGACCATGTGCGTATCTGTCGGAGATGAACTCCAACACTGCCGGGCCCGGTTCGATCCGCCGATCCCGATCCCGCGTGACCTTTGGGTCGCATATCGATCGAGCAGCAGCATTGGTGGCCCGATTCTGACTTGTACACATTCCGCACCTGGCACAACCGAGAACGTGTACGAATGGCACCGGGACGGCCGGTGGCAGCCCGCCGTGTCCGGCGGCTACTGCTGGGCCGGATTCGAGCTGACCATTTTCTGCGAAGGGCAGCCACCGACTGGGGCCTGCTGCGACATGTACTTCACGGATGAGGAAAACGAGGCGATCTGCCGTGAGCTGCCTCAGATGAACTGCGCCTTTCCTGAGCTTTGGGAGGAAGGTGGATTCTGCCTGTCGGAATGTGAGGGTGGCGAGCACGACGGCAAGCCGTGCTCCCGCCAGACCGACTGCCCCGGCGGTGATTGCCCCGGCCCGTTCGCGCATCCGTGCGGGCAATCAGCGTGCTGCAAGCCGGACGATACGTGCGAGAACCTGACGGAGAATGAGTGTGACGCCGTTTCGCCCGTGGAGTTCAATCGGCTTTACCGGAAAGGGAGTTTCTGCGCCGAAGGCGGCCAGCAGTGTCCGTTCAATGCCTGCCTTCAGCGCGTCGGGGATTGTTCGATCGCCCGTCCGGAAACCGGTTGCGAAGATCCGTACTGCTGCTCCAAGGTGTGCGAGTTCGATTCTTGGTGTTGTGAAGTGGCGTGGGACGAGCTGTGCCTACGATGGTCGCAAGAGTTCTGCGGGCGCCAGCCCAACAACGACAGGTGTGGCGAGCCCCTGGAGGTCGACACGACCAGCGGCACGGTTATCAACACGATTCATGCCTCGTCGGACGCGAACGAGGACTCCTACTGCTGTCACAGGGACGAACCCGAGGGTGCCGGGTTGGGCTCGGTGTGGTTCATGTTTGAGGCGACACACACGAGTGCCCGCATTCACACGTGCAACACGTCCGACCCAGGCAAAGACTCGCTCATCATGGTGTATCGCGACTTGGATTCCCAGTTGACGCCCTGGTCAGTCTGCGACGTCGATGGCCGTGATGGGATCGCTTGCAGCGACGACGCGCCGGGCTGTGGTGACGGCTTGCTTTCCGATGTATGCGTTACCGATCTGGTCCCGGGCGAAAGGTATTTCGTCGCGCTGGCCGGTAAAACGGAGGACGATCCGGGTGTCTACCACCTGGACATCGAGTCGCCCTGCATACCGACAGCCGAAGGTCCGCCAAACGATTACTGCCATCATGCTGAGGCGATAACGGAGGGCGTGACGCCGTTTGACCTAGCCGGCGCGACGTTCGACTGCCCCGGGCCTCCACCCTCGCCTGTGTGCCTGACGAGCATGCTCAACGACCTCTGGTATGAGTGGACGGCGTCTTGCGCCGGCCAGGCCATCATCGAAACCTGCGGCGAGAGCGACGATGACACGCCGAACACGTCCCTCGTCGTCTACGGAGAATGCGACTGTCTTGTTGACTCTGAATCGATTCTCGGCTGCAGCGATTTTCAGGCTACTCCGTGCCTCCTCGGTTCTCGTGTGGAGATCGACGCCCAGGAGGGTCACTGCTACAAGATCCGCCTGGGTGGATATCTCGGTGGCGAGCCGGCCGGGAATCTCACGATCACGAACTGCCCGACCTCGTGCCCGGCAGGCGCGCTGACGTTCGTCGATCCGCCGGACGGCGTCGTCGATGCGAGGCAGCCACACCCGATAGGCACTCCCACGGCACTGCAGGGCATTGATTCGATAATCGTGGCCGCCCCCGACGGGGCGATCGCCACGTGCTTTACTCTGTGTGAGACGAGCGGGAGCGAGACGCTCCACCCGCCGTACCAGCCGGGATTCGAGTCAAACGAGATCACCGGCGTCGAGGCAAACGGTGACGGAACCTACACCGTGATCCTGAAACGCCCGATCACGCCGGGCGAGGTGACGACCGTGACGTACAGGGACAATAACGGCACGACCACGACCGGTTCCTTCATCGCCCACCCGGCAGACGTGAACGCGGATAGCGGGGCCGGCCCGTCCGACATCCTGGCGATCATCGATATCATCAGCGGTGTCCAGACTCCGTTGTGGGGTGCTTACAGCTCGGACATCGACCATAGCGGCATTGTCGGTCCGCCGGACATCCTGCGCGTGATCGACCAGCTCAACGCGGGCTGGCTCAACACGGCGCTGCCTACGAACCCCGGGACGTGTCCATAAGTACCTGATGGAGGGGCGGAACGCCACCGCAGGAGAATGATGCCATGAGGACAACCAAGGCCGACACACGAACACGACTCAGGAGTGCAGCGAGCCTTGTCGATGTGGCCGGGGCGATCGTGGCGATCGGCCTGTTGACCCTCTGGCTCCTGCCCGCGACGGCGGGCGTGCGCGCGAACAGCAAGGACAGCCGATGCCTGGGTAATCTAATGCGGATCGGGTATGCCAACGCTATTTACTCCGGGCAGAATCTCGGGGCTGCGCTCCCCGTCCACCCGCGCCATTTCAATCAGTGTCCCGGACAGCCCCCTGGTGAGATGTGCCAGGAGCCGATCTTCGTCGGCGCGTACGAGTGGGGTGGCAAGAGCGGCGTCGGACGAGATGATTTCGTTACCGGGGTGCCGGGCGATCCGCTCAACAGTAGGTACGGCACGCTGGCCGGCTTCGGGCCGGCGTCGAGACCGCCCAACGGCATTCTGTTCAGAGAGCCGTTCGAGGACCATTT
>JAUXGE010000352.1 GCA_030622435.1 Planctomycetota bacterium | reverse complement strand
GGGCTTACAATGTTTGACGTTTCGTCCGATGTATGCTATAGTTGAAGGTGGTAGAGGAGGTTTAGGCAAGCGCGCGACTACGTATAGCTGTAAGTAATTATATATCTTTCTTATTCTTATTGCGTATTCGTCCGCCATCATTGGGTTATCCCATTCTCTCGCGTGCAGCTTAGTCCCTCCCCCCCTGCGGATCGGGTCAATCGGTGACTCGGTGTTTCTCCGTTTTCTTTTAGTGCGCAAAACCTGGTGACACACGCTTGACGGTGCGGCGTCGTTTGACGTTCGCGCGGTGGTATGTGCCTTCTCGTGCCTTGTGCCGGGTCGGGCATGCGCTGCCAGGCGTTTAGAACCGTTTGTGGGGGCGGCCCACGGCTACCGGCCGCGGGCTCGACAGGACAGAGCGGTTGAGCCGCTCGGGACGTACGTAGAGAAACTCAAAACGATGGCCGTTGACATACCCAATTACCGCGTGATCGAGAAGCTTGGCACGGGTGCCCAGAGTCGCATCTTCCGTGCCCGGTGTATGCGGACCGGCAAGGACTACACCGTCAAGATCGTCAAGGTTATCAAACCTGAAGACGCCAGCTTCATCGACTTGCTCCGAACCGAATACACTATCGGCTCCGCGATCGACCACCCGGTCATCCGGAAGGTGTATGAACTCCGCATGATGCGACACCGGCTCCGCGTTCGGGGCGCCATCCTCTTCATGGAGTACGTTGAGGGGGTCTCGATGTTGGATAAGGAGTTCGACGCACCGCTCGGCGAGATTCTGCGTATCTTGGCGGAGGTCGCCCGGGGTCTCGACGCTCTGCACCGCGCCGGTTTCGTGCACGCCGACCTCAAGCCCAGCAACATCCTCGTCACCCCCGACGGCGACGTGAAACTTATCGACCTCGGTCAGAGTTCCCAGATCCATGAGGCCAAGATCCGCATCCAGGGAACGATCGACTATATGGCCCCGGAGCAGGTAAACCGCGGTGTACTCGACCAGCGGACGGACGTGTTCGCGCTCGGCGCCGCGATCCACCGGGTCACGACCGGCAAGCCGATGAAGACGAACATGAACCAGACGATCTCGATGCACTCGCAGAGTCTCGTCGGACGGCGTGTCTCCGAGATCAACGACTCCGGCATCCACCGTCTTCCGGCCTGCATCGCCCGCCTGATCGAGGACTGCTGCGAGCCCGATCCCGATGATCGCATCCAGGACTTCCAGACGCTCATCGAGCGTATCGAGCTGGCCCGAACGATCGTGACGAAACCACCATCGGCGGTAGCTGAGCCGGACGGCGACGAGGATACCTGGCGCGACGAAGAGGAGAACGCCGCTCGTCACGAACATGCCAGGGGCGAGGCGGATGCTGCGGAGCTCGAGCCAGGCGGTAAAGATCAGGACAACACCTGATCGAACGAATCGAGCAATCCATTCATGCCGGTTATCACCGGTCCAACTCCAAACAGACGCAAGATTAATCTGCGCGGTCAGTGTGCGTGGAGGCTTAGCCCGGAAATTACACGAAGCTGATTGTTGGCGTGTATAGAAAGGGCCTCTCGGCCTTGTATGATAGGATTTGTCCAAAAATCCTACACACGAGGCAGGCAGGCCTTTCGATGACAGAGTGTTACCGCGAAACGCTGACTTTTTCCAGCCCCGGCCGGCAGAAAATCGTCGCTGACTTTGAGGGTGATCGCATGACCTCGGATGCGGGAACCTTATTGCTCAGGGAGGTGGATCAGACACCGTGGCATCGGTGAAGGCTGGCAGAACTTCAGCCTTATTCGTCAGACCGGGCAACTGCCGGGAAGTAGAGGCTGAAAGTCGTGCCCTTCCCAACATCACTCACAACCGTGATGTGCCCACCGGCATGCTTAACGACGCCATGTACGATTGAAAGGCCGAGACCGCTCCCCTGCCCCACGGGTTTCGTGGTGAAGAACGGCTCGAACAGACGCTCTCGTGTAGGCTCATCCATGCCGGTGCCCGTATCGCTCACACTGACAACCACGTGAGGCCCCGGAGCCGCTTCCGCGTGCGTGGCTACATAGGCATCGTTCAGATCCACGTTGGCCGTTTCGATGGTCAGGTGCCCACCGTCGGGCATCGCATCATGGGCATTGAGGAGGAGGTTCACCAGGGCCCGCTCGACTTTCCCGGCATCGGCTTGAACGCTCCTCGGGCTTTGCTCTTTCAAAACCCTGATCTGAACATTGCCGTCGAGAAGCCCCTTGAACATTCGGCAGACGTAGTCAATGCACTCGTTCAGGTTAGTCGGCCTCTCACTCCCCGAGCGCTCCCGCCCGAAGGTCAACAGGTTCTGGACGAGCTTCTGCCCCCTTCCTGTGGAGCTGAGGATCCGCTCCAGCGCCTCGGCTATCTTGTGCTTCGGATCCTCGAGCTCTCGTCGTTGGCACTCGGCCCGGAGCAGCTCGACATTGCCCTGGACCACGGCCAGGATACTGTTGAAGTCGTGCGCGACTCCGGCCGCCAGCTGCCCGACGGCCTTCAGCTTATGAGCTTGGCGTAGCTGCGATTCAAGCTGCTCTCGCATGTCCTCCGCCCGTTTGCGCTCCGTCACATCCTGCATCAAGGCCAGGAGGTGTGTGGTCCCCTGCTCCATGTTAAGGACGGTAGTCGAGATCTCCACCATCCGCTTTTCGCCATCGGCCCGCGTAATCTCCCACTCCTCGGCGATGAGATCGTCTCCCTCGCGCATACGTTTCATTCGGTCTATCGCCTGCTCTTGCAGCTTCGGGTCCGAATAGACTGTCTGATACCAACCGAGTTCGTTGATTTGCCCCATCGTGTAGCCGGTGATCTCATTCATCCGACGGTTCCAAACGGTGAAAGCAACATAAGGGTGTTCCGGAATATCATGGCATACGCAAAGCCCCTCTGCGCAACTCTGGATGACGGTTTCCCTGAACACGCTCTCACGACGAAATGCATCCTCCGCAGCCTTACGATCGCTGATGTCGATGAGGACTCCATGCCAGCGCAGGCTGCCGTCCTCCAAACGGGTCGGATGAGCGACGGACCGGACCCACCGGTAACCCTCTCCGTCGGCGCGAAAACGGTATTCCAGGTCCACTGGCTCCGCAAGGTCGGGTTCGAACACACCGGCCTGCCTCAAGGCGTCAAGGTCATCCGGGTGGAGAAGCTCGAAGAACACATCGTTGAGGCCTGCGGCCAGGCGCCCGGCCGGCCCCCTACCGATCAGCTTCTCGAAGCCCGGCCCCACGTATACAGGTGTCCGATGCCCGACCGGACTTATGTCGTAGGCGAACACCGCCCCGGGCAGATTCTGCGCGATGGCACGGAAACGCTCTTCGCGCTCGCGCAAGGCCGCATAGTGCTGCCGCTTTCGGATGGACATGAGTACAAACAATGAGGCAATGACCGCGGTCAATACTAACGCCACAGATACAGCAAGAGGATGGCGATACACGGGATAGGGAACTGTAAACGAGAGGTGACCCTCGGCTGTCGGGGTTTCGACAAGGCGGCTGCGGGCCTCAACGTCGAACGTATGCGAACCCGGCCCTGCCGAGAAAGTGGCAGTCCTTCCCGACAGCCACTCGGACCACGACTCGCCGTCGAGCCGGTAACGCGTTTCTATCTCATGCGAACGGATGAGAGCATCGCGGGCGGCGGCATGCCATCGAACGGTAGCCAGACCTTCGCTGATCGAAGGCTCGGTCAACAGAACGTCGAGCGAGACACTCTCCAGGGCGGTGCGATTCAGGACGACCGTTCCTGCCCCTAATGTGCCAATGTATACGCGGTCGTGGGTCGGCACGACCGGCCAGAGACTGGGATGGCCGATCCCGCTGTCCGTCGGAAACACGCACCATCGACCACCATGGTATCTAGCCACGCCGCCCCAGCATGAGACCCAGATACCCCCGCGCGGATCGGCCCGGACATCTTGCACTTCATTCGCGAGCAGCCCGTCCTCGGTCGTGAGGTATCGGGGAGCGTCTCCTTCGATAGTGCCTAGACCATGCCACGCATGACTGAACCACAAGCGGTTGTTCTCATCAACGTCGAGAGTCCATACTCGTGCGTCTCGCAGCCCATCAGCAGTCGTCCAATGCGTCCACTGGCCGGCCTGCCAGCGGCTCAGGCCTCCCAGCGTGCCGAACCAGAACTCACCCTCCATTCCCTCGGCAAAGGCGAAGACGCGATCATGAATGAGACCATCGGCCGTGGTCCAATGCGTGAACCGACCGTCCTCGTACACGGCGGCGCCGGTGCCGCCTGCCAAGCCCTCGTGGTGGGGAGCATCCAAGCCGAGGAACCAAGGGCGCCCCTGTCGGTCTATGCGGACTTTGTGCCGATACCCATGCAGCCCTTGTTCCGGCCCGAAGTGGGACCAAGTGGACCCGTCGAAACGGAAAGCACCTTCGTAGGCGGATCCGCTCGTCACCCAGATGTCTCCATTCCCGTCCTGGGCGACACCGGTCGAGCGGATTACAGAACCTTTGACTCTCTCGATCCGTCGGACGTGCCCATCCGGGGAACGTACCTCAACGCCCTCGTCCGACGCGATCCATACGCTCCCATCGGAGGCCTCGAAGATCTCATGAACTCGGTTCTTGCTCTTGCGGGCCGGGTTCTTCCAGTGCTCCCAGATCAGAATCGATGCGTGGTACAAATACAGGCCGTGCCCCGTGCCAGCCCAAAGATCGCCGTTGGCTCGAAACTTGAGCCACGCGACCTCCGTCAATTGTCGCGGCACGGGGTCGATCTCAATCCATGTTCCACTTTCCCAGATGAAAGTCGTTCCGGAATCGTCCAACACAAGCACGGTGCCGTCAGGGCGCACGTCCAATCCAGTAAGGCGAGCGTGGGGATCCCCGAACG
>JAUXGE010000128.1 GCA_030622435.1 Planctomycetota bacterium | reverse complement strand
GCAGGTAGTCGACGATCGCGTCGGTGACGGCCAGGGCGTTCCCGTGTGAGAGCATGACGCCCTTGGACCGACCGGTCGTGCCGGAGGTGTAGACGATCGACGCGAGATCCGAAGGGCACGTAGCCGCGACCTGCTCGTCCACATCGAGAGAACGCCCCGGTTTCTCAATGTCGGCATCCACATCAACCCTGCGCAAACCCAACTCTTTTGCCAGACCGGGTTGATCCGTGTAGATCGCCCACGGTTCGACCTCGGCCGCGATATCGCGCAGCGCCTGTCTTGACTCATGCGGGCTGACCTCGACGGTCACCTGCCGGGCGAGGAGCGTCGCGAAGTAACTCAGGGCGTATCCGGCGCCATTCGAGGAGACGATCAGGAGTCGCGCGCCGGGACCGGCCTCCTGAGCAAAATGAGACGCCAACCGCTCCATCCGTGACCAGAACTCGTCATAGCTGAGTAATCGATCAGCGTCGTCCATGTAAGGTCTGTCGGGGAACCTGAGTCGGCTATCCCGAAGCAGCTCGATGATGTTCCTTTTCTCGTGCATTGTGAATCGCAACGCGGTCTGTCGATCCCCTGTGGTGTGTTACGTGTGGTGCGTTTCAGTCGACCACGGACGTTATACGCTCTCCGGCGCCACGAGTTCTCTGCGGCAGATCTTGCCCGAGCCGGTCTTGGGGAGTGAATCCATTATCTCGACGAACCGCGGGACCATGTAGTTCTCGAGGTTCACGCGGCAGTGTTGGCGAATCTCGCGGTCAGTTAGCTTCGCACCCTCTCGAAGAACCACGAAGGCCTTGACGGCCTGACCGTCTACGGGATCTTCCACACCGACGACCGCCGCCTCCGCCACCGCATCCATCATGTAGAGAACATCCTCGACCTCCTTCGGGCTGACCTTCTCCCCCTTGCACTTGATGATGTCATCCATGCGACTGGCGAAGTACAAATCACCGTCTTCGTCTGTGCGGAAGAGGTCGCCGGTGTACAGGACTTTCTCGCCGGGGATGTGACCTTCCCTCAGCTTTGCCGCTGTAGCCTCCGGCATGTTCCAGTAGCCCCTCATCACGTTGGGGCCACGGACTACCAACTCACCCACGACACCGAGCCCGACGCGCTGCCCGGACTTGTCAACGACATAGAGTTCCGTATTGGGCATGGCCTTGCCGATGGAGCCGGGTTTTTTCAGTAGTCGTTCGCCTTCCAGATAGCAAGTTCGCGCGCACTCGGTCTGACCGTGCATGGAGAAGAATCGCGTGGTCGGGAGAAGCTCGAGGACTTCTCGAATGTGTGTGGCGGAGATCGGTCCGGCGGCATTGGTGACATAGCGGAGCGATCGCAGATCGATGTTGGCGGAAGGAACCACCTGTAGAATAGTGGCGTACATGCCGGGAACACCCGGGAACCCGGTCACGCGAAGCTCCTCCATCCGGCGCAGGACGTCCGCCGGATACGCAAAGGATTTCTCGAGGACAAGAGTGTACCCCGTTAGAGCCATGCAGTACATCTGATAGAGACCGTAGCTGAACGTCAGCGGCAACACGCAGCACACGATATCCTTCTCGGTGTTCTCCAGGTATTGTGCGATGGAACGGGTGGCACTGAGGATGTTCAAGTGAGTGAGCATCACACCCTTGGGGGTTCCGGTGGTACCGGACGTGTACAGGATCATGCACAGATCCTGATCGACAAGGCTGAGATCGGGTTTCTCGGTTGACGGCCCGTCCAGAATCTCCGCGAAGGTCCGGCCGGCCGGTGCCTCCCCCTGTGGCTGCGACGTCCAGATTGTGTCAGACAGCGAGGGAATCTGCGGGGCGGCCTTGGCGATAACCGGCGCCACGCTCGCCTGTGCGATCAGCGTGCGGGCACCGCAGTCATTCATCATGTAAGCGAGTTTCCTCGGCTTGGTGGACTGGTTGACCATGACCGCGACGGCACCGGCTTTGAGAATGCCGAACACCGAAACGACGAGTTCGACCGAGTTCTCCATGAAGACGGCCACACGATCTCCCCTTCCGACCCCGTCGCGGGCAAGCTCAGATGAGACGGCGTCGCTTTGCCGGTCGATCTCGGCAAAGGTGTGGTTTCCTCCGACGCAGATCACTGCCGTTTTATCCGGCAGGCGTTGCGCAGTCATCGTTAAGAGGTCGTGGACGAGGTATGCGATCATCGTTTCATTCCGTAGTCGGTGAACCGGCCTTGCTCTGAGACTGTTTGCGCTGCGTGAAGGCGGCGATGTTGTCGATCGTATCGAGGTTCTCGGGAACGAGTTCGTCGTCAGCCACCTCGACCCCGAAGCTATCTTCGAGGAATGTGACGAGCTCGATCACTCCGGTCGAATCGACGACGCCAGCCTCGAGTAGGGACTGGGAATTCGAGAGTTCCTGGTCGTCACCGAACAGGAAGTTCTCCACGATGTACGTACGTATCTGTTGTGCGATTTCCATGAAGCACTCCAACGCGGCGAAACACGACTCCTCTGCCGAGCCTACAAGCCCCGCTTCGACCCACTGGCACGAGACCGCTACGACTCAAACGCCAATCTCCGCACTCCGAGTCCACTCATGATCGTGGCGTCCGGCCGAACCTCTCCCGGAGCACCATAACACCGAACAGAGTGTTGGTCACCAGGTAACGACGCCACAATCGACGCGGTTCCTGAACGACACGGTAAAGCCATTCCAACCCGAGCCGCTGCCAGCCGTCCGGCGCGCGGCGGACCTTTCCGGCAAGAACATCGAAAGCCCCACCCACTCCGTGGCAAATCGGCACATCCAGTCTGCCGAACCAACGATCTAGAAAGACCTCCTTCTTGGGCGATGACATGGCCGCCAGGAGTATATCAGGGCGAGACGCGCGTATCAACTCGACGATATTCGGCTCGTCTTCCGGTTCGAAGTACCCGTTTCGACAGCCGGCCACAACGACACCCGGATAATCCGCGCGGATGCGGGCGACCGTCGTCTCGAGCACTTCGTCGGTGGCGCCGAGACAGAAGACACGATAGTGCCGATCGGTGCCGCGCTGAAGCATCTCATGCATCAGGTCGATTCCCGTGACGCGTTCCGGAAGACCGCGGCCCAGCAAACGGGACGCCCACACAACGGCTATTCCGTCGGCGAGAATCATATCCGCGGCAAGAACCGCCTCACACAACCCCTTGTCCCGCCGCATATTGACCAGCTTTGCAGCATTGACCACACCGAGAAGCAGGCTTCCTCGTCGCTCGATAGTCTCGTCCACGAACGCCACGACCTGCTTCATGGTCAAGGCGCTGATCGGCACACCGAACATGTGCCGCACCGAATGATCCAGGGTCTCCGGCAAAGTGTCCTCGACTGTTAATGTTGCGGTCATTACCCCCTACTCCTGCCGCGACCAGGCATACAGAAGCCACCCCAAGTGGTATGGACGACACTCGTAATCGATGCGCCCCGGGCGCATCACTGCACCCAACAGTGGCACCCTCAGTCCAGGGTGCATACGGCTCGCAAGAGCCTGCGCACTCCGTGAGAGCTTGCCGGGTTCGCAGCGGGCAACCTTACGCCAGATGAGATCGGCCGATCCATCGACCAATGAGTGACCGATCTCGGGTGCCCTGTGCAGCCAGCCCAATCCGCGTCCTACGGCCTCCGTGTGATCCACCCCACACGCCTCCTGCAGGTCGAACAGCGCCATCGGAGCCATCGCATCCTGATGCACTGCGTAGACGGGATAGCGTTCGACAACACGCCCCGTTCGCACATCGAAGTGCCACCACCACTGCCCATTCTCCCCCTGCAACGCGCACATGCGCTTAGCGCATCGGATGGCCATGACGGACGCCTGTTCGTCGCCCGTACCGGCATGGTAGCGGGCCAACGCCTGAATCGGGTAGACCAGATCGGCGAAACAGGCCACGTGACCTCGAAGACGCGACGCCCGGGCACCACGGGGCCAATGAGGAAACAGGCCCGATGCCGGAACGAACGAGGACTTCAGCCGCTCTGCGATCTTGCGAGCCATGTCGTCGTCCGAGACGCCCCCGAAACACATCGCCGTCAGAGCCCAGGCCACTTCCACAGTCGGATGCTCTCCGTCCCAGGGACGAAGAGCCTGCAAACGCTCGATGGCTGGACCAAAGCGATCCTCACCGAGTGCCCGAGCCGCCCAGAGTGTCAAGGCTACGTCACCCATATTCTCCATCCGTGGAGCTTCGGTCAGCAAGCTACGGCACACATCGTGTGTCCCATCGCCACCGAGAATCCGCGAGACCGACTCCCTCTTCTCCCCGGCCAGGCCTATCAAGGTGATCGCCGTGTAGCGCGGGCTCACACCTTCGAGAACATCCTGACCGTCCTTGCGGCGGCGAATGCGGAAGGCGAACAAACCCGCGTCGGAACGGTACATGCGTGCAAGCGCTCGCCGGGCGAGCGACCGCAGTCCGTCCACATCAGTTCCGGACGTTTTTTTCGCTACATCAGGGTTTTGGGTGGCCAGTTGTATCAAGGCAGTGGCGTCTTTCCTGCGGCGATCTACCGATTGGAAACCAGTTGGCTTCGGTATGTCCTGGAAACTCTCGAACCTTCGCGGCGATTGGTCTTGCCGCATGGACCTCTTGATCTGCGGATCCGGTTGTAGGGCGCGGGGCATGGTATGGGTGTTAAAGACAAGCCTCAGTCTGCCCCCGGCTCCCACTGCACGCGATCCGGCCTGAGCCGACCAGGATCAGTCAGGACGGCGCATTCAGCAACGGACGGGGTGCGTCCCGAGCCGCCGGGGCGCCGTACGAGCCGTAGCCGTACCCATAGCCGTAACCGTAACCGTAACCGTAACCGGGACGGGTATGCCCGCCTATCAAAACCGTCCCCAACAGCACACCACCTGCCGCACAGAGATCGGTGTAGGCCTGCGTTACTTCCGATCGGCGGCAATGTGCGGATCGGAGCACCATCATCGTACCGTCCGCCTGACCGGCCAGGATCCGGGCATCCGCAACTGGCAGAACAGGGGGACTGTCCACCAGAACGTAGTCGTACTCAGTCTTCCATCTCTCCAGGTACGAAACCAACGCCCCACCGGCGAGGAGTTCGGGATCGAACTCGGCCACGCCGTCCCCGGCCGGCACCACATCGAACAGACCGGGTCCTGCAGACTGAATCGCCTCCGATTCCGTGGCAGTGTTGTTCAACAAGGCGATCAGACCGACCTGCGTTTCAAGGTTGATGCGTTGTGCAAGGGACGGGCGGCGCAAATCACCTTCGACGAGAAGCGTCTTTTTCCCGAGCATCGCCAGGCTTCGGGCGAGCAGAATCGCCACGCTCGTCTTGCCGGTCCGACTTTGCGAACTCGTGACGACGACAACCTTCTTGCCCGCACCGCCGAGCCGCTCGAGAAGGGCCGTCCGAACCATACGCACGCTCTCGACGATCTGCGGACCACAATTGGCGATAAGGTCCTGAGTAGTCGGGAGAGGCGGCAGCTGCCCGAGAAACGGTGCCCTAATGGCAAACTGCACATCACTGGCCTCGCGGATCTTCTGGTCCATGGTGGCCCGCAGATACCCGACGACCATCCCGGCCATCATGGCCACTCCCAATGCCATGATGGTCAGCAGGGCACGGCGGTCTCTGTGGGGCGAGGACGGCGCGACGGCGTGATGGGCGATCGAAATCCGCCCCGGCGCCTTTTCTTCCATCTCTAATGCCGTCAGACGCTCGACAACCGCGTCATAAATAGTACGTTTGTGCGCGAGCCGCTGGTCATACTTGGCGAGCTGCTTTGCCAGTTCACCCTTGAGTTCCTGTTCAGACTGCAGATCCTGCAACTGTCGTTCCAACAGATCGAGTTCGGCCTGCTGCTGTTCGGCCAACCGGCCCAGATCCACGGGGCGGTTGGCGAATGTGGTGGCACCTTCGGCGGCGGGCATACCGGGCACGAGCCCGTCGAGCCACTCCTGATCGAGCTGCGCTTCGCGCTCGTGGAGCAACATCTCGGCGTAGTCGATGGTAGACAGGTGCTGCCGGATCGTCGGATGCGAGTCACCGTACTGTTGCTGCGCAAGGCTCAACTCGTGCCGGGCGCTCTCGAGCTGACGGTTGAGCGTGCGCCACTCGACATCCACAGCGTAGCGCATCCTTGGTAGCCCGGTTGCGGATGTCTGATCGGAGTCATCCGGAGAAGCCTCGCCGCCGTCGCCGGGCGAGTCCTTCGACTCGATCTCCCAGAGCGTCATGGCGTGGCTTCGCTCCAGCACCTCGTGCTCCGTCTGAAGGGCGTTGTACTGGCGAACAAGATGATCCCGGACAATGTCCGGATCGCCGGTTCCGATTCGTTTGGAGATGTTGCCCTTCAGCTCGACCAGCCCGTCAATCTCCCTCTGGAGAGTAACGCGTTCCCGTCGGAGTTCGTCAAAGACGAGACGGTCGTGGGTCGCAGCCTCCTCAACGCTCAACTGCTTGTACTCATCGACGACGACGTCTACCACGAGCTTTGCGTCAGCGGCCGAAAGAGCGGTCATCGTAACGTCAATGAGCTCCGTGCCGCGGCGCGGCATAACCTCGAGCGCGTCCTGGAGAAGCTCCAAGTGAGTGGGCTGGTTGGCGCCGAGAAACGTACGTAGCGTCTGTGGCGGCTCACGATACCATTCCGTCGCTTGCACATCCGGCTTCTCGAGCACCCGCCTGAGCACCTTTGGGCTTCGGATCTTCGAGACTTGCGTGTTCAGGTAGGACTGGTAGAGCGGAACCAAGCCGTTGTCCTCGGTCCGAAAGACGATACGAGGAACACGGGCGGATACCTGCACCATGGCCCGGGTCCGGTATGTCGGACGAACCATCAACCATACCCAAGGAACCGTACCGCCCGACACGAGCACAAAGACCAAAAGGACCAGCCACTTGACTCGGAGGATCATAGCCAATGACGGACTACCGGCGGCCACTGGCAAAATAGGCAGCGGAGCGGCGAGTTCACCTCGCCCGAAACCATCCCCACCAGCGGTTCGGGATGCTGCACCGGGCGGACTGGGGGCGATGTCATCAGTCGGACCCGAGGCGGGCACGGGCAAGTGATCGTTGTGATCTAACATCTTTGTCGCGTCTTGTTCGTTAGGAGAAGAGGGCCGGTGTTGTCAGCAATCTGCAACCAAGTCGCAGCCCGATTTTTCACGGTCTGGTGATCGCGTGAACCATCTTCATGCCCGAAGGATGAACACCCGGGAAGACAGGCACCACGTACATGATGCCTGACAAATCGACGGGAAAGCTGGAGTCGGGGCGTTCGAATCGGTGTTTTCACTCCCTACACCTGACGGTTCGGGTGCCGTGCAAACGCAGCAACGATTCGCAGGGGGGATGGGCGGACCTCGGCACCCCCACTACCCCGGTCAATCCACACGGACAGAGAAGCCCGAACATGTCATCAGACCCCCGAACTCGCAATCCCAATGAGCATGAGTCGCATTCCCCACACTCCGGGCATGTCTTGATCCGGGTAGACTCCGTCCCCGTCAAGTGCCCTCACATGCCGAACGCACCCAACGAGCACTGAACGACTCACGGCAATTCGTGGCCTGGACCACCGGAGT
This sequence comes from Planctomycetota bacterium, assembly GCA_030622435.1. GTDB lineage: Bacteria > Planctomycetota > Phycisphaerae > UBA1845 > UBA1845. The sequence continues at coordinate 3,842 of JAUXGE010000128.1, read as the reverse complement.
CGATCGTGACCTCAGGCTCGCCCGGCAGCTGGACGACGACTGGTTACTACCGCACCACGGTGCCACGGATTGCGGGGATAACCTGCACACGGGGATTCCATGGTGGATTGTCACCACAGATCGACCCTCACCCGCCGCCGCGCCAATCGCACTATTGAGCATCGCTGTCGACCCTGTGGATCCACAGCAAGACGCCAAACCCCATCTCCATTCGCTTTGATCGGCTTACCGGCTACTCTCCGTGAGGGGCGGCTGGACCTCCGATAAGAGCCCGAACCATCACACCGCCCGACACCCAACGTCCCCAAACGGCGCGCGCAAAAATCCTCTCCCCGGAAATGCTCTTAATCAGAATTCCCGTCTGCAAACGAGCGCAAGGGCGTGGTTGATCGGAGACAATGCCCCCCACATCTTCGATCTGCGGTCTGAGTGGAACCGAGCGCTTCCCTTCCATATAAGTCAAGTGTGTGTCGCGTAAACATAACACTGCAATGGGTCGTATACCCCAGCCACTTGCGACCTGTGATTCATTGCAGGGAAACCGCCGTTCAGCCCGTCTTGGGGGGACTTGCGCATGTCTACTATCGTCACAAGGGAGCTGACGCAGCGGTGGAGAACGGCACGGCGAAAACCATCCGGCTGAGCAATGACGCATTCCCGTTGATGGTGCATCGTCCGACGAGCGTCGTGCCCGGCAGCTTGCGGTGGTAGCCGCGGCTTACCCAGCCCAGGATCGGATCATCGCTACCGCTGACGGTTGAAACGCTCAGGGCGGAGTCCACCACGATGCTCATGGAACCAGCGCCGAAATCGACCTCGAAACAATTGTCACCCACCGAAGCCAATCGGCAGGATTCCGAGAAGTGCCAGTGGATAGCCACGTCGTGCCGTCCGGCCGCACTCAGCTCATCCAGAACCGTCAGCTCGTCGGCATCGTCGAGCAGAGTGACGGTCCTCCTGTGAATCACGGGATCCGAGAGTCGTTTGTAGCCGTCATGCTCCGCGCTGACGACACCGCCGCGCTCCGTGGGGCTCCAACGCAGACGGCGGCAACGGGCCTTGCGACCCCACATGAACGACCCGAGCATCTGCGACTGGTCCTCATTATCAACGACCACCGTGTTGTGTGCCCGAGTGCTTCGGAAGTAGCAACGCCATATCGGATACGTGAAGTAATCGTAGGTTCCCGGGTCGACCAGGACATCTACACCCGCCACACGCAGATGCAGGCTCAAGGCATCCGCATGACCATGTGCCGCGATCGACAAAAAACCCAGATCACCACTGTCCAGCACGGCGCTGATGCGGTCGGGGGCACCACAACGGCCACGCTGAAGGAGAAAAAGACCCGATTCGGGGAGAGCCTTCGAGCGGATCGCCGCCTGCTGTTCACCGACGTCCAGTGCCTCGAATCGATTGCGACTCTCAGGCCCGAAAAGCCAGTAGGCCGCCTCTCGAAACGAGCCTGCCCGCTCCTTGAAATCCGCACGGTCAAAGAGCACGGCACCTGTGCATAGGAACGACTGGACAACCTCGCCGCGTCCGCCAAGATCCAGTACATAGCCGTCGTCGCTGTCACCGATCATGGGCATCTCATCACCGCCCTCACTCAAGGTGGCGAGAAAATCGTACATCCTCTCGAGATGATCCCAGAACAACGGCGTCAGTTCATCACCTGCATTGCGTGCTACCAGGGCAACCAGCGTCAAGAACTCGAGCACGAACAAGTGGTAGCCTGTAGCGTGCTCCCGATTCCCACCATCCGGGTAGGTCTGGCGTACGATTTCATGCAGGAGAATCTCCCGGCTCTGCTCGCGCCACCTGGTCGCCTGTTTGAAACCGGGGAAGTAGCTGCTCGCGATAAAGACGCCCGCCGCCTCGCCGATGAGGTGGTTGTTGGCCGAGGAGAACCGCGAGTACTTGCGTGTGATCTCGTGGAGATGTTGATACGCAACACCCAGGAGCCTGTCCCGGCGGTCCGGCGTCATCAGCTTGGATCCGTCGATCAGTGTTATTGCCCAAATCCAGTTGATCAGCCGGATGGCCAACTCGAGCGGACTGCGCCAGTTCATTCCAAGCCCGTAGGGGCACTGTCGGATCCAGTCATCGAGCTGATTGACGACGGCCTCGGCGTATCGCCTATCGCCCGTGAGCCGATAAGCGCGTCCGAGTACGACCAGGTGGTGGTGGCGGTTAGGCTCCCAGACGAACTTGCAGTCGCCGACCTCGTCGTAGTCACGATAGTCGATCGACGAGGACACCCGCTCAGGCGTGCGTTTACCCGCTTTGGGCTCGTGGTTCCAGTCGATCGGATCGCCCAGCGAATGACCCTCGATATCGAAGAGTCTAAGGCGATGATCGACGGCAAGATCGGCCTGAGTGAGCAACGCCGATTTCCACCGTCCCATCCCGTCGGACTCGGCACAAGACAACTCGGAACCGAGATGCCGGCCCAGGACGTCCGGTTCGGTGATGCGATCCGTCCGGCGGTCATCGACTATCCGATGCACCGGTGGAGGCCCCGCCTGCCCGGGAACCAGAAGCCGGTCGGCCGCATCCTGCAGCTTGCACCGACACCGCCACGCCACCTCCCGCGGCGACATCGAGCATAGACGTCGAATGTACCAGTTGATCTTCTGCATGAGCGGTCCGTTTCCACCGACTCGGGCCCGACGCCGCTGATTCATCGGCGGTCGATGTCCTGGCTCTCACATACAGCAGCCGGGTTCTGCCGATGGTTACCGGACATCGGACCGACCATCAAGTCCGAAGTCGATCCGGCTCCGGATTCCTGGTCCGGTTCGGTCGGTTCGCCCCCCATCTCAGACAAGTTCCTGCACCGTCACGACGCGAAACCGCCAAGGCATTAATAAAGGACAGACGCATGAACCTTCCCAAATCCTCGGCCACCTCCGCATGTGCCCGACCGATAACTGAAACTGAGGGTGCTACTCCGACAGCTGAATTAGCAGAGAGAGTCTGACACCCACATGTCCATCCATCGCAGACCTTCGCCCTGCTACGCGATTGACTTTCGGACCATTGCCGCCTACCGAGCTAATCGGACTGAATGACGTCGAGTAGATGTCACAGAAGAAGTACCGAGTTCTGTTGACTCCAAGCGCGTATCGGATAGACTTATACAAGCTGGCGCTATCGGCCAACTCCGGGGGCCCACCAAAACCACCTCGGGTCGGCAAGCATGTTGTACGCGTGAGCTTAATGGGGGGCAAAGGGAACCGTGGGGCAACGAAGCAACATATCTACAGGGCATCAACAGCGCGCCGACAGTTCGATCGATGTCCTCGTTCTGGCCGGGGCTGTTGGGCATGAAACGAAATGGGCGGGGATGCCGCGTCCGTTGCTTCCGTTGCCCGGCACTACCTTGATCGAGGCCCTTTTCCGCCGTCTTCGCGCTCCAATCATGGGCTCCTACACTCTTTGCGCCAACGGGCACACACCGTTGATCGAACGTTACGTCTCCTGCACCGATATCAGCGAGTACGGTCTCAACTTCCTGGAAGACAAGATTCCCCGCGGACCGGCCGGTTGCCTCAAAGCATGCGAGCCGCATCTGACGTCGGATACGGTGTTCGTAGCCGGCGGGTCGGTCTGGTTCGAGGATGACCCGCTGTGGATGGTGAGTGAGCATCGACGGCAGGGCAACGCGCTTACAGTATTCTGCACACGCGTGGAGGGAACCTCCCACCCCCTGCTCATCCCTACAGGACTGTACTGCGCTGATCGGACCGTGCTCGAACATATTGACACCGCTGGTTACCAGGACATCAAGGAGCAGCTCGTCCCGGCCCTTACCCGGGCGGGCCTTCGCGTCGGCGCCG
>JAUXGE010000150.1 GCA_030622435.1 Planctomycetota bacterium | reverse complement strand
GGGTCCCAACGCCGACATCAACGGCGACGGTGTGGTCAGCGTACTCGACTTCACGTTCGTCACGATGAACTTCCTCGCCAGCAGCAAGGAATGCTGCTGCGGTGGAGCGGTGGCCGGTGCGGCGACGACTGAGATCACCGTCGAGGAACTCCGGGCGAATGGTCTTGGCGACCTTTCGATCGGTGACCTGAACCGCGACGGTGTCTTGGATGTGGCCGACATGACGGACTTCATGAACGGCGTAAGGCCGTCCAAGAAGAGTTCGCATGATCGTACGGATTCGAGCCTTCGCTAAACCGTACGTGTGGGTGCGCTAGAGATAGCGAACCTCGGATCTAGGAAAGGGTAACCCCCTTTCCCCATGATCGAAATGACAGGGTGGCGTATGGTGCTAAAGTGCCATACGCCGCCCTTCTTTTTGGGCTCTGCGTGATCGATCGTACGGTCAATGAGGTCCAGCGGATTTCAGGCGTTTCCCGGGGAGTCGTCTTGGGAGGACGAGGGCAGGGGCGGCTCAGGTTCGGAAGCCTGATACTCATCCCATTAGGGCGGTTTTGGGTTTTGCGTAACGGCTGTGGCGCCACCCTTGTGGACGGCACCGGCACGTGGCCCGGATTATTCATACGTAAACATTCAGTAAAACCGTCCCTTCGCGGGTGCCATGGCCAAGCGGACGACAGCCGTGGAAGCCTCGCTAACGGGACACATGCCCGCGCCTCGCGCGCTGGTACTCTAAGCGATCAGCGCGCCCATGTTCCCAGTTCACGTGGGCCTCCCGGCCTTCCTCCGGCTTGGGCATGGCACCCACAGATGGGTTCACTGAATGTTTACATTCATACCGAGAGCGCCAAGATCGCAGAGTAGTGTTGGAATAGAAGTTATGACAGGATCTGACGCCTGCCCCGTTCCGGTAGTGTGTAAGCGAAATGGCGCAACGCACCCGCCATCCCTCTTGTTTCTCCGCGATCTCCGCGTGCTCCGCGGTGAATAATGTGGGCTACTTCGTGGTGAAGCGTTCCTCGGCAACGTCGAGGCTCTCGCAAACCTCGAACCACTTGTCCAGGTGTGTAACGTTCAGAATCCCACTGATGAAGGGCGAGGGAGAAACCAGTACGACCCTTCCTTGGGTGAGCCTGGCTCGCGTGACCAGATTGACCATCGCGGAGAGCCCGCTGGAGTCGATCGACGTTACCCCGGCCAAGTCTATGATGAGCGCCGCGTTATCGCCTGCTGCGAGCCCATACAGGGTTTCCAGAAACGCAGGCGCATCGGAGGCACCGAAGTCTCCTGTGAGAAAGGCAATCGTGAATGGCCCGGTTTCGTCGAGTCGAATATCCACCGTCAACCCCTCGTTTGCATTGAATCGTCGTCCATGCGGCTCAACCCGCCCCTGTTCGTCAAGAGACGGTTCATGGCCTATTTTCTGAGATTCCCCGAGCCTCTTTGCAGGGTCGCCATGCGCGGCAGGAGGTAATTCTCGCCCTGAAAGACAGTGGCCTCACCGGAGACGAGGAAGACGACACCACGCTTCTCTCGCTGAAAGGCACGGAGCATCTTCTCGACACCCTGGCTCGGAAGCAGTTTCATCGGAGGCTCCGGATGGTCGGGATGGTCCGAATCGAATACGAAAGTCCACCACGACTCGTCTCGGAGAATGCGACCCGGACGCCTCACCAGTGGCGATCCGTCGGGCAGCAAGTTCAGGGCGGCTATTGCGGCAAGGTTCTTCCGGCTGGGGGGTGCGGTCGGCTGGGATGCTGTCGGCGGCGGAATGATTTCCTCCGCGGGTTCTTGTTGCTTCATCGCGGCGAGCACGTCTTCGACAGAGGTGACAACTGGAGACACGTCTGACAGTGGTTCCACATCCACGGGATTCGACGCCAAGCCGGCCGCGTTGGCGTTTTCGGGCGGCGAATCACCCGGATCACCGGTCGTGATGGGCTGTTCGGTCGTTTCGACAGACCGTCTCACGAGGCGAACCAGCAGGTAGTTCTCGCCTTCAAACACGGTCAGCTCGCCGGAGATGACGAATCGAATTGGGGCGCTTGCACCCGCTGCCGTCCGGACCATCACCTCGAGACCTGCATTGGGGAGCAACTTGGCGGGTGGTTCACCGTCGGTCGAGTCAAACACGAAGGTCCACCACTCTCCGTTCCAAGCAACGTGTCCGGATCGGCTGACTATGGCGTAGCCCTCGGGCAGCAAATTCCGTGGCTCGACTCGATAAGCCCGCTCGGAAGCCCCTACGGGAAGAACAGGCTCGTTCACGGGTCTGCGGCGTTGAAGGGCCTCGAGCAATTCCTCCGCGGTTGGCCCGTGACCGGAGTCTTTGAAGGTTTTCCCGGAGCTTAACGGTGTTGAATGGCTCGAGCTGGTGGTGGAGGGTGAGTCCGGGGGATCCACCTGCCCGGCGGTTGAGAGTGGCCAGGCACACAACGCAGCAAAGAGGACCACGATTCCCTGCTTCATGACGATCTCTCCACGCGCGACCGGCGGTAGGCGTTCCGCCGTGGATTCATGTTAGTCGGCGTTTGCGGCCTCGCATCAACACAATGGCATCCTAAGCAGTATCGTCTCTGAAGGGCCGGTCTGTCCAGAGGGGGGGGAACAAGTCGGTATGGTGGGGGTGTGCCATCCTCGATGGCGGAGGCGAATTCATTGGCCCACACTTTAGCGGCATGGTGTGGTGACGAAAATCTTGACACTTTGCCAACCAGCATGGCCACGCCCAAACCACCTCGAAACATCAGCGTCTTTCGAGGCGTGGCCATGGCACCCTGCGGCATCATGGGTCATACCGTGTGGCGTGATCTCCATGGGGTCTCTGGCGTCCGACGTTCAAGGCCGCTTTAGCGGCCCGCCCCCCTTTCTGTGATCGCTAGCCCGTTTCAGCGGGCTTATCGACTTTGGGAAACCCGTTGAACCGGGCTGGCGCAGACAGGTGGCCGCGGGCCCTATGACCGGCCCTGAAGGACCGGCCTATGGGCCCCGCCTTCGGCGGGGAAAGCCCCGTAAACGGGGCTGCGGGTGTGTTCCGAAGCCGCCTAAACTGTCACGCACCCTGTGGTCGGGTTTCCCGGTGAGCGTGTTGCCCATGCGGTGATTACTGTCTAAGATTTCGGTTCTTGCCTTTTGCGTTTGGAGGTGTGCGTGGTGCGACGGTTTGTCAACGAGCTTCGAGCTGGAGAGCGTGTCGAGGACTCGGTTTTCCTCATCAGGTCGAAGGATCTGCGCACGACGACTCAAGGCGGCCTCTATATCCATGCCGTTTTGACGGATCGCACGGGGCAACTCGTCGCGCGCCACTGGCAGGCCTCCGAGGCAATGTTCCAGCAGATGCCCGAGGGCGGCTTCATGCGCTTCAAGGGGCGTGTCGAGAATTACAAGGGGAACCTACAGTTCATCATCGATGCGTTGCGTCCTGCGGAGCCGGAGTCGTTCGATATTGCCGACTTCCTGCCGACGACGGAGCAGGATATCGGCAAGATGTGGAATCGGGTCGTGGAGATCCTCGGCGGGATCAAACACCCGGAGTTGGCTGCACTTATCCAGGAGTTTCTTGCGGATGAGGAGTTGATGGTCCGGTTCCGGCGAGCGCCGGCCGCCGCCGTCATGCACCATGCATACGTCGGCGGGTTGCTGGAGCACACGTGGAGCCTGCTGGAGCTGGCATTGCGAGCGATTCCGCTGTACCCGAAGCTGAGCCTCGATCTTGTCCTGGCGGGGCTCTTTCTTCACGATATCGGCAAAGCGGCCGAGTTGACCTACGACACGGTGATCGGCTATTCCGACGACGGTCAGCTCGTTGGTCATATAACGCAGGCGGTACTCTGGATCGACAAGAAGGCCGATGCGATCGGGGCGCGTACAGGCGAAGCGTTTCCACAGCCGCTTCGATCCGTGCTGCAGCACATCATTCTCAGCCACCATGGCAGATACGAATTCGGCAGTCCTAAGCTGCCTGCGATTCCCGAGGCGGCGGCCATCCACTACCTCGACAACCTGGACGCGAAGGTCCAGATGTTCACGGCCGAGATCGAGAATGATCCGGACGCAGTAAGCCGTTGGACGAAGTACAACAGGGCGTTGGAGACGAAGATCTTCAAGCTGGACGTAATGGGTACGCGAGGCGCCTAGTGGGTTTTCGGTGGCTGGTTGTTTCGCTTCTATTCCCTCACCATCCAGGATCAAATTGAGGATGTTTCGAACCCGGGGAAAATGAGGATCAAGCGGGAACGATGAGGTACACGCAGTTTGCGGATGATGAGGTTGCCAGGGCGCTCGGTACGATCGGGGTGGATTCGATCGAGAGTTTGTTCTCGCTGATTCCGGAAGCCTTACGGTTTAGGGGCAGTTTGAATATCCCTTCGGGCCTGAGCGAGCCGGAACTCCTCGAGGATGCGACCACGCTGACCGCGCGAAATCGAGATTGCGATCAACTGGTTTGTTTCCTCGGAGCCGGCGCCTACGACCATTTCATTCCGACGGTTGTGGATGCTCTCTCGGGGCAGACGGAGTTTCTCACCGCGTATACACCGTACCAGGCCGAGGCTTCTCAGGGCATTCTGCAGCTCTTTTACGAATTCCAAACGATGATCTGTATGCTGACGGGGATGGACGTTGCCAATGCATCCCTGTACGAGGTCGGCAGTGCTGCGGCCGAGGCGGTTCTCATGGCGAAGGGGATAACGCGTCGACGTGAAGTGATCGTTGCGGAATCGGTCCATCCGGATACGCGGCGTGTGTTGGACACGTACCTGCATTCTCAGGACATGGAGATTCTTGCGGTCCCTGCGCCGGACGGTGTCGTGGACGAGCGGGCTCTTTCCGGAGCCCTGGGCGATTCGACGGCGGCCGTTCTCTTGCAGACGCCGAATCTGTTCGGGTGTATCGAGCGGCTGGATCGCATCGTGCCGGTGGTGCACGATTGTGGCGCTCTTGCCGTTGTCTCCACTGATCCTATCGCTTGTGGTGTGTTGAAGCCGCCGGGCGCGTTCGATGTGGACATCGTGGTAGGTGAGGGACAAGCTCTTGGCATTCCATTGCAGTACGGCGGCCCCTATCTCGGTTTGCTTGCAGGCCGCGAGAAATTCCTTCGCAAGATGCCGGGGCGAGTCGTCGGTTCGACGAAGGACACGGAAGGTCGCCGGGGTTTCTGTCTCGCCCTTCAAACGCGCGAGCAGCACATCAAGCGAGAACGGGCCACGAGCAACATATGCACGAACCAGGGGTTGATGGCGGTTCGGGCGGCCGTCTACATGGCTGCGATGGGTCGGCGCGGAATTACCGAGGTTGCGACCCAGTGTCTCGACAAGGCCCATTACGCAGCGGCCCGGATTGCGGAACTCGATGGCTACGAGCTGTGCTTCTCGGCACCGTTCTTCAAGGAATTTGCGGTGCGGACGTCGCGCGGTGTCGGTGCCGCACTGGCGGCGTGCCGCGATCGTGGCATTCTCGGTGGAGTGCCGCTGGCGAGATTCGACGAGCGATGGAGCGATCGCTTTCTGGTGGCCGTTACGGAAAGACGGTCGAAAGTGCAGATCGACAATCTGGTCGCCGCTCTGGACAGCGTTTGATGCTGTCGTCCATTCCGGCGAGGCACCGAGGCGGTGGTCCGGACCGAGGAAGCGCCGGGTTGGGAGGCCCATGGCTTTGGTCGTGGGGGACGAGAATTGTCGAATAAGCTTTGACTAAGCAGTAGGGTTTTACGGCAAGGAGTTTAACCGACACGGTGTCAAGAATGCTGCAAGAAGATCATCCGCTTCTCTTCGAGATTGGTTCTGAGGGATTGTGCGCTGTGTCGTTGTCCGAGTCGGACGTCCCGGCCGTCAAAGGGACCGGCGCGATCCCGTCCGAGTTGCTTGCCGACGAGCCGCCGCCGTTGCCGGAGGTGGGCGAGTTGGATCTTGTTCGCCACTACAAGCGGCTCGCTCAAAGGTGTTTCAGCATCGACGCGAACTTCTATCCGCTCGGTAGCTGCACGATGAAATACAACCCGCGCGTTAACGAGCGGGTCGCCGCCATGCCGGGGTTTGCAAATCTGCATCCGTACCAGGGCGAGGAGGATGTGCAGGGCATCCTCGAGCTGTTGTACCGCCTTCGTTGTGATCTGGCGGAGATTGCCGGTTTGGCGGAGACGACATTGCAGCCGGCCGCCGGAGCCCACGGCGAGATGACCGGTCTGATGGTCATCAATGCTTATCATGCGTCTCGTGGTGAGCATCGACCGAAGGTGCTCGCGCCCGACACTGCTCACGGCACGAACCCGGCGAGTTGCGCGATCTGCGGGCGGGAGTCCATCTCGATTCGATCCAAGAGCGACGGTCGCGTCGATCTCGACGATCTACGTGTCAAGGTTGACGAAGAGACGGCCGCGTTCATGATTACGAATCCCAACACCGTCGGTGTTTTCGACGAACAGATCGCCGACATTGCGGAGATTGTTCACGCTCGCGGAGCCCAGCTCTACCTCGACGGTGCGAACATGAACGCCATTCTCGGAGTAACCCGGCCGGGCGACTTCGGCGTTGACTGCATGCATTTCAACACGCACAAGACTTTCAGCACGCCGCACGGTGGTGGTGGGCCAGGCGCCGGTCCGGTGGCCGTTGCCGAGCACCTCCGCGAGTTCCTGCCGGTGCCTCAGGTTATCCGGCGAGACGACGGCTCTTTCGGTTGGTCATCTGACCGCCCCGGGAGCATCGGCAAGGTGCGATCGTTCTACGGGCAGATCGGGGTCCTGGTCCGGGCGTATGCCTACATTCGTGCCCTTGGCTGTGACGGGTTGCGTGATGTGGCGGACAAGGCGGTACTGGCCGCCAACTACCTGGCCGCCAGACTCAAGGATCGGTACCCCGTGCCGTTTCCACCGCCATACGCGCACGAGTTCGTCACGGTGCCGGAGTTTGGAGACAGTGGCGTCAGCGATGTAGACATTGCGAAGCGCCTGATCGACTACGGTATTCACCCTCCGACGATGAGTTTCCCGATCCACCACTGCCTGATGATCGAGCCGACGGAGACGGAGTCACTGGCAACGCTCGACCGATTCGTGCGCGTGATGATCGAGATAGCCGATGAGGTCGAGCGTGATCCGGAGGTCGTGCGCACCGCCCCACATACGACGCCGGTGAAACGGCTCGACGAGGTCTTGGCCAGTCGCAAACCGGACGTTCGATGGAAGAAAACGTGATAGTGATGGGCGTACAGACGGGAGCGGGTCGGAAGTGGAGTGTGGAACGGATTCCGCCATTCGCCGATTCTGGTCACCCTGAACCGTGATCGCAGATCGAATGCAACGCCTGCTGCATGATCCACCGCTCGACGGTCCGACGAACATGGCGCGCGATGAGGCACTCCTGACGTGCGTCGGCCGGCTTGAAGCACCCCCGACTCTGAGGCTCTATCAGTGGGATCCGCCAACGGTCTCACTCGGTTACTTCCAGAGGTACGCTGACTTCGAATCGCTCACAGCTCCGGCGGGTGAGCTGGACGTGGTCAGGAGGCTCACGGGCGGTGGGGCGATCCTGCACGATCAGGAGTTGACGTACTCGCTGATTCTCCCGGTGGATCACCGGTTGCTTTCGGATGGGCCCAAACGGCTGTACGAACTGGCGCACGACGCGATTGTGGCGTGCCTGGAGAATGTGGGGCTGACCGCAAGCCGATGTGGAACGACAGACGATTCGAGCTCCGTGCGAGGTCCTTTCTTCTGCTTCGAACGGCGGCACCGGTTCGATCTGCTGATTGAGAACGACAAGATCGCCGGCAGCGCCCAACGCCGGACCCGCGAGGCGGTTCTGCAACACGGGTCGATCGTTCTCGGGAACCGCTTCGACCAACAGCCGACGGCGGTCACGGCGCGTCCGTTCGAGCAGAGCCTGCGAACTGTCCGCGCCGGTTTGCCGGTTCATTTCCAAGAAGTGACCGGTGAGGTGTTCGAACCGGGTATTATGTCGGAGGCGGAAGTGTCTGTTGCCGCCGATCTCGTTGGCAAATACGCAGGCGACGAGTGGACGCGGCGTCTATGAGATTACGAGCAGGCAGGCGGATCACGGATCCTACCGCAGTGACCGTCGAGAGTTGCTGCCTTGTGAACGTCGCCTTGCGCTCGGGCGACGGCACCGTTTCCGCACTGCTGACACAGCAGTGGCACACCATGTTCGGCCGACACGAGGGTCGGCCGCTACGGAGGGGACGGACCCAGGATCGTATGCAGTTCGATCGTGTGGCCGTTGTGCTTGGCCGAGAGTTCTCGATCAGGGCTGCAGGAACAGGCTCATCAATTCGTGGCCGGGGTCGATCACGGCGCCGTTTGCTGCGGCGGACTCATGGAAAGGGCCGCTGTCGGCGGGTTCGACATCACTTCCCGCGAAGCAATACGGCGGTGGGACGGCCGAGTGCGCCTTGGTGGACACGGGTGTCGGATGATCCGGCGCTATCAGCATTCGCCAGGATCCGCTGCTGCGCAACCGGACGAGCAACGGTCCGACGATCAACTCGTCTATCCTTTCGAGTGACTCAACCTTGGCACCCGCGTTGCCCAGGTGTCCCGCCTCGTCGGGTGCTTCTATGTGAACGACCACGAGGTCGTAGTCGTCGAGCGCACCCACTGCCGCCGCTCCCTTCCCTTCGTAATTCGTATCGAGATATCCCGTTGCGCCTGGTACTTCGACGAGCTTCATTCCCACGCACACGGCCAGTCCGCGCAAAATGTCCACACCCGTGATGACTGTTCCGGTGAGGCCGAAGCGGGACGCGAAGGACTCCATCTCCACCGGTCGCCCCTGTCCCCAGAGCCATATGTCGGTCACCGGAGCCGAGCCCTTCCGGAGACGGATGCGGTTCACCTCGTGATCGGTGAGTAGCTGGACCGCACGGTCCATTATGGCTTTGACTCGATCCGCTCCGGCTCCACAGGGCAAATGATCGGCCACCGGCTCATTGGGAATATCGTGCGGCGGCTGGCAGCTAACGTCCATGGCGCTTGCACCGGGTGTGATCATGAGATTGCGATAGGAGATGCCGCTGTAGAAACGGCAGGCGTCATCTGCGAAGAGCCGGTTCAGATCGGCGATGAGCTGATCCGTTTCCGATTGTGGGATGTGTCCGGCCGTGAAATCCGTCATCAGGCCGTCGAGGATAGTGACGAAGTTGCACCGGAAGATCAGCTCGTCCGCCTCCGCGCGCAGACCTTGGGCGGCCGCTTCTATAGGGGCCCGACCCGAGTAGTAAACGTGCGGGTCGTAGCCCAGCAACGAGAGTGTGGCCACATCGGTTCCGGGTGTGAAACCCTCCGGGACCGTGACGACGCGACCCAGCCGGCCACTTCGGGATACCGAATCCATGTGTGGAATGTCAGCAGCCTCGAGCGGCGTACGTCCGTCGAGCTGTGGGAGCGGCTCGTCGGCGGCACCATCGGGAAGGATGATCACGTATTTCATGGTTCATGCTCCGTCTGGACATGGATAGTGTCTGGTCTGTGCGAAGGATTGCAACCTTTCGAGATCCTGGCGTGCAGTACCGTCTTCGGTCTCGGCATGCTGTGTGGTAAGAACCCCAGTGTAAGGAAGTGGGCGATCCTCTGTCGGTCGAAACCGTTGTCGATTGCGTGAAATGTCGTTGGGCTTTGGCGCTGGCGCTAAAATGTGATGCGGTCGCGCGCGGGCGTGGCGGTGCTGAAGCATCTACAGCCTGGGCCAGACCTTCTTCTCTGTCTGTGTGTCGTAGAGGGTGATTGCGTCGAGTCGGCAGCTCTTGGCGGCGGACAGAATGTCTTGTGGCGGATCGCCTTCCGGGTTGACCACGCCCGTTTTCCCGTCTGCACCAATGCGGAACGTTCCCGGTGCGATCTCGCAACATAGCTGATCGCCAACGCAAGCCTCCTGGTCGATTTCAATCCGATACGCTGTCATCGTAATCACTTTACCTCCGTTCCGCTGGAGCATGACTCTTTCGTTACATTCGTCCCGGTCTCGATACCACGTAGGCATTCGGGTTTGACTCGCTGCCGCTCGAAGCCCAGCTTGTCGTATGGTATGCCTTGAGCGAAAGCGAGGAGCTGGAAGTAATAGATCGCCGGTGTGGTATAATCTTCGTTGAACTGCTTGGCTACTTTCATCTGCCCGTGATCGAACTGACCGAAGCATGTCGGGCAAATCAGGCAGAGGATGTCGGCCTGCTCTTCGTGGATCGTACCTAGCAGGTCGTGCATCATGTTCATCGGGACTTCGTCTTTCTGGCAGGCCTTGCCGCAGCACAGGTACCAGTTGCGATGGCGTACGGGCGTTCCGCCCAGCGCGGTGACTAGGTTTTCCATCACGGTGGGGTTGTTCGGATCGTCGACCTGCATGATGCGGCTGGGCTTGAGCAGATGGCACCCGTAGTGAATCGCCACTTTTATGCCCTCGAGTGGGCGCACGACGGAATCGCGAATCGCGTCGTAACCGGCCTCGTCTCGCACGACGGTCGCAATGTGCCTTATGCGGCTCGT
>JAUXGE010000078.1 GCA_030622435.1 Planctomycetota bacterium | reverse complement strand
CGCAGATCGGCGAGGTCATCCACGGCGGACGGACGACGATCACGGGCGGCACACAGCTCGCCGTCATTCTGGACATGGACAAGCTGGTCGTTCGAGCGGAGGTCGATGAGGCCGACATCGGGCGAGTCCTGGCGATCGCGCCGGAGTGGGCGAAGCCGGGGCATGACGCGAATGTTCAGGTGCCCGAGGATCTCCGCGCGGCGGCCCAGATGCGGGAGCACGTGCCGGCGATTACGGTCGAGTCGTTTCGGGAAGAGGAGTTCACGGGCATTATCGAGCGGATTTTCCCGGAGCCGAGCGCGATCAGCGGCGTCGTGACGTATCTGGTTGATGTCGTGATCACCAGCGAGAACCGCGACAGATTGTTGCCCGGCATGAGGGCGGATGTGAGCTTCACATCCGAGCACGTCGAGGATGTCATCCTCTGCTCCAACGAGGCAATCCACGAAGGACCGGGTGGAAAGCTCGGCGTCTACATACCCAAGCCGGGGGCCGGGCCGGACGATCACCCGACCGAGTTCATCGCGTGCAAGTTCGGGCTGGACAACGGCAACTATTCCGAGGTCCGCGAGGGTCTGGAAGAGGGGATGGTCGTCTACACGAAGTTGCCGGCCAAGCGTGATTAGGACCGTGATTGATGGTGTTGCCGCCGGCACGTCCGGGCGCCGGCGTGCTTTCGCTCGACGGATGCCGAGTCGATGATTCGAACCGTTCAACTCCGCAAAGAGTATCATATGGGCGAGTCCGTCGTGCACGCACTGGACGGCGTCGATCTTTCGATCGGAGCGGGGGAGTTCGTCAGTATCAGCGGCGCCTCGGGCAGCGGCAAGAGTACGCTGATGCACATCATCGGGTGCCTCGATCGACCGACGTCCGGCGCGCTCGAGTTCCAGGGGCAACTGGTCAGCGCGATGAACGAGAAGCAGCTCGCGCAGATCCGCAATCAGCAAGTCGGCTTCGTTTTCCAGACGTTCAATCTGATCAATCGCACGACGGCGCTGGACAACGTCTGCGTGCCGTTGATGTACACACGCCGGTCGTTCTCCAGGGCGACGGCGCGCAAGGCGCTCGAACGAGTCGGGTTGGGGCAGCGGGCGTCGCACAAGCCGAGCGAGATGTCCGGTGGTGAATGCCAGCGTGTGGCCATTGCCCGTGCGATCGTCAACAACCCGAGCCTGCTGCTGGCCGACGAGCCGACGGGCAATCTCGATTCGCACACGACCGAGCAGATCATGCAGACGTTTCATGAGCTGCGCGCCGGGGGAATCACGATCGTCCTGGTCACGCACGAGATGGACATCGCCGTGCAGACCGATCGGATGATTTACATGAAGGACGGGCGCGTCGTCGAGGATATCGTCGTGGATGACGCGCGCCGGCGGGAGGTGCTCGCGCTGTCGCAGGATACGCGCGAGCGGATCGTCCGTGCGAAGACGGCCGCCGCGGGTGACGCTACGTTGCCGGAGATCGCTACGGGAACGTGAGAGGCCGATAGGGCGGACGAGAACGACACAGTATGTTTCACCTGAAACTCATTCTGACGGCGCTGCAGGGTCTGAGGCAGAACTTGCTGCGCTCCTTGCTCGCGACGTTGGGGGTCATCATAGGCGTCGGGGCGGTCGTGGCAGCCGTCTCGATCCTGGAGGGAGCGCAGAGGGACATCCTCGACAGGTTCGAGAGCTTGGGTGCAGACCAGGTGATCGTGTTCAACGGCAGTGAGCGTCGACGGCATCGCGTGGCACAGGTCAACTCGCTGCTGCCCGAGGATGCCAAGCAGATCGAGCGCGAGAACGAAGACCTCATCATCGCCACGGCGCCTCAGTTTCAAGGCGGCGGGCAGATCAAGTACCGGGAGAGGAATGACGTGGCCACCGTCCTTGGCACAACGGAAGCGTACGCCACTATCAACAGCTACAGCGTCGAGGACGGGCGGTTCATCACGCGACAGGATGTGGCCGGCAACAGTATGGTCTGTGTGCTGGGGTACAAGATCGCCCAGAAGTTGTTCGGCGCGCTGCCGGCCCTCGGCAAGAACGTCAAAATCAACGGAAAGAGCTTCATCATTGTCGGTGTGATGGAGGAACGCGGAACGCTGGGTTTCATGGAGGTCGACAATCAGGTCATCATCCCGGTCTCGACGGCCATGGGGCGAATGTTCGGCCAGCGATACCTCACCATGATGGTGGCCCAGTGTGTCGATGCGCGACGTCTTCCCGCGTGCGTCGAACGCGTCAAGAAGACCCTTCGCGGAGCGCACCGGATCCGGGCCGGGGATGGGGACGACTTCACCGTGTTCACTCAGGAGCAGTTCAAGCAGCAGTTCGCCCAGATCGCCATGATCTTCGCCGTCGTGCTCTACAGTATTGCCGGTATCTCGATCGTTGTAGGTACGATCGGGATCATGAACATCATGCTTGTCTCGGTTACCGAGCGAACGCGCGAGATCGGTGTGCGTATCGCCTGCGGTGCCAGGCGGTTCGACATCCTCAAGCAGTTCCTGATCGAGGCGGGCATCATCAGCCTGCTCGGTGGAACTCTGGGCGTGCTGTGCGGATGGGCAATCGCCAATTTCCTCAGCGAATTCACGCAGGTACTCGAGACGTTCACCCCGCCCATCATCATCGTCGTGTCCATGATCATGGCGGCCGTCGTCGGCATCATCAGCGGCATCTACCCGGCCATCCACGCGGCCCGACTCGACCCGGTACAGGCGTTGCGATTCGAGTAGTCACCCATCTGCGTCAGCGCGCGTGCCATGGCCAAGCCCGCCACTACGGGTCCCATGGTCAAGATCCGGCGAAGCGGGTGCCAAGACCTGCCAAAGGCAGGCGCGGCCATGCTCGTTGGCCCGTCCGTTGTGCGGAGAAACATGCCCGCGTTGCGCTTGGACAGGGCACCCGGTGTTTGGGCACCCACGACAAACCGAGCTGCGGGGTGTGCCTCGATCGCGCGCGAACGCCCGCCCATCTTGTCTGCATTCTCTTGCCCAGGCGGTTCGGTATGGGAGGCTCGGGTAGCCATACCACACAACGGCAGCGTCATCCCACCCACATTCTGGCGGCGGTCAGACGTCTCACTGGCCCGCTAAGGGTAACGTCGTATACTACTGCTCCGTCAACTTTGGATTCGCTGGCCGGTGGGGCGTCACTAGCAGCTTGCCAAAGCCTGGACACTGGCGGGAAAGCCTGATGGCACCCGTCAGCTCAACGCCGGGCACCGATGCGACCCGCAGATTCAGGTGTGGAGCACACGATCGTGAATCTGTATGCGATGTGGTGGCCATATACGGGCTAAGGGTGGCAGGAGTGCGGAATCCGCCGGCTGGCACACCGATTGCCGAAACAAGGGCGAGCGCACGACGCTTGGTTTTGGGTGAAGGCCGGAATAAGCGTGAACCTCACAGTACGAGCAGGGTGGCTTTCTCTTGACCCTTGCCTTACAAGGGCCGGCGGGGAGGCTGAGGCGTGGTTCACGCCAGGCTGATGCACCCGGCGAGATGCGACGCCGCGGAAGCCGATGATAAAAGGCGGGCTCGCGACAGGAGCAGGGCACAAGCCTCGTGCGAATGGGCCGATGGAGCCGTCGGCTACGCCCCGCAAGGCGTAACCTGCTCTGGAGGATACGCGAGCCATGGTGGTCTCGATGGAAAAGAACCGTACGCAGACAAACCCCGTGGAAGTTGTCAATCGTGAGGATGTGGTCGTTCGTATGGCGGGCGATTCCGGTGACGGCATACAGCTCATCGGAACGCAGATGACCAACACGACCAGCGTCTTCGGAAACGACATCAGCACACTACCCGACTACCCGGCGGAGATCCGCGCGCCTGCGGGGACGCTGGCCGGTGTAAGCGGCTTCCAGTTGCATTTCGGTTCACACCGGCTGCACACACCCGGTGATCGAATCAACGCCCTGGTTGTGCTCAACCCGGCGGCACTGAAGGTCAACCTCCCCGACCTGGAACCGGGCTGTTTGCTGGTCGTCAACGAGGACGCGTTCACGGAGATCGGGTTGTCCAAGGCGGCCTACGACGAGAACCCGCTCGAGGACGGCAGCTTGGACGGTTATCGGGTGTTTCGCGTGCCGATGGACGTGCTGACGGCGGAAGCCTGCAAGGATACGGGTCTGAAAGCGCGAGCCGTCAGCCGCTGCAAGAACTTCTTCGCCCTGGGGTTGGTGTACTGGCTCTTCGATCGCTCACCGGACACGACGCTGCGGTGGATGGATAAGAAGTTCAGGGCCAATCCCGCTGTCGCCGCTGCCAACAGTGCGAGCCTCAAAGCCGGGTATAATTTCGGGGAAACGAAGGAACTGATCAACGTGCGATTCGAGGTCGCACCGGCCAAGATCGCACCGGGACAATACCGTCGAGTCAATGGGAACGAGGCCGCGGCGTTCGGGTTGATTGCCGCAGCCCAGCGTGCCGGCAAACCCCTGTTCTACGGAAGCTATCCGATCACACCGGCAAGCGAGATCCTGCAGGAATTATCCAAGCAGAAGCGTTTCGACGTTCGCACGTTCCAGGCGGAGGATGAGATCGCTGCGATCACCTCGGCGATCGGAGCCTCCTTCACCGGTGTTCTTGCCGCGACCGGAACGAGCGGACCGGGTGTTGCTCTCAAGAGTGAGGGGATCGGACTGGCGGTCATAACCGAGTTGCCTCTTGTCATCATCAATGTCCAGCGTGCCGGCCCGAGCACGGGTCTGCCCACGAAAACTGAGCAAGGGGATCTGTTCCAGGCGCTTTGGGGACGGAATTCCGAAGCGCCCATTTGCGTGTTGGCCGCCGCTACGCCCTCGGACTGCTTCAAGATGACCCTCGAGGCCTGCCGGATAGCCATGGAGTTCATGACGCCGGTCATGCTCTTGAGCGACAGCTACCTTTCAAATGGGGTCGAGCCGTGGCGCATACCGGACGTTGAGTCATTGCCACGATTTCAGATAAAGCATCCGAAGCCGGGTGATCGTTTCGAGCCCTATTTGCGAGACGAGAAGCTCGTCAGGCCGTGGGCGCTGCCAGGGACCAAGGGGTTCCAACACCGGATCGGCGGTCTGGAAAAACGCGACGTTACCGGTGATGTATGCCAGGAACCCGAGAACCACGAACACATGTGCCGCACTCGCCGCCGGAAGATCGACAACATCGCCGCGACGATTCCGTCGCTCGAAGTCAACGGCGACGAGTCGGGCGATCTGCTCGTGCTGGGTTGGGGAAGCACCTACGGGGCTATCACGGCCGCCGTCGATCGGTGTCGAGAGAGAGGTCTCGGAGTTTCGAGCGCCCATCTGCGGTATCTCGATCCGCTGCCTTCCAACACGGGCGATGTACTGGGACGGTTCGAGCGAGTGCTTGTTCCGGAAATCAACCTCGGCCAGCTGACCACATATATCAGAGCCAAGTTCCTTGTCGACGCAGTCGGATTCAACAAGGTGCAGGGCAAGCCCTTCATGGTCAGTGAGATCGAACACGAGATCGAGGAAATGCTGGACGGAAGAACATCATGAGTGCCAACCCGGTCAGTCCTGAATTGACCCCGAAAATCTATGCAAGCGACCAGGAGCCGAGATGGTGTCCCGGTTGCGGAAACTACTCCGTTCTCACGCAGGTCAAGAAGGTGCTCGCGAAGCTCGGCTCGAAACGTGAGAACACTGTCTTCGTTTCGGGCATCGGGTGTTCAAGCCGATTCCCTTACTACCTGGATACGTACGGTTTCCACGGAATTCACGGACGGGCGATGAATATCGCCACCGGGGTCAAGCTCTCCAACCCCGACCTTTCGGTCTGGGTCATCACCGGGGACGGCGATGCGCTCAGCATCGGCGGCAATCACCTGCTTCATACTATTCGCCGGAACGTGGATCTGACGATATTGCTGTTCAACAACCGGATCTACGGTCTGACCAAGGGGCAATACTCTCCGACGTCCCCGTTCGGACAGCGGACGAAGTCTTCGCCCGCGGGTTCCGTGGACTTCCCGTTGCATCCCCTCTCCGTTGCAATTGGGGCCGAGGCGACGTTCGTGGCCCGTTCTCTCGATGTTAACGTTCACCATCTCGAACACGTTCTGGAACGGGCCGCTCGCCACAAGGGCACGTCATTCATTGAAATCTACCAGAACTGCAGCATCTTCAATGATCAGGCGTTTTACTTCGCAAGGGCCAAGGAGACGAAGGACGACACGACGGTCTACCTCGAGCACGACCGTCCGCTGGTGTTCGCGAAGGGGCGTAAAGGCATCCGTCTCCACAGGATGGATCCGGAGATCGTCGAGTTGGGCAACGGCGTCAAAGAGGACGATCTGCTGTTCCACAACGAGACCCAGAAAGAGCCGAGCCTTGCCTATCTTCTGAGCAGGATGCGGTATCCCGAGTTCCCCGAACCGATGGGGGTTTTCCGCTGCATCGAACGTCCGACATACGATGATCTGGTCATCGGACAGATCGAGGATGCGCAGGAGCAGGGCCCCGGGCACCTTGAAGACCTCTTCCGCGAGGGCGAGACCTGGACCGTAGAGTAACGCTTCGGCGACCCTCCGCGACAACCCGAGCCGCGGGTTCCAGCTCACCACGGTCACTTGACCGGCACAAACTGGAACGTATCATCGACAGGCCATGTGGGCTCACCGAGTTCGATTGTTTTTGACTGTGCCGCTCATCTGGGCGGCGATGGGCTGCCTCGGGCCGAGGCGGAGTGATTATCATTCGTCCCGGCCTTTGACAGTCGTCGATCCATCTCCGCAGGCCGATCGAATCTGGGAATCCGCCCAGGATGCCCTGCGACATCATCGTTTCCGGCTGGACCGGGTAGACAGGCGGGCCGGCATCATCAGCACCATGCCGGAAACATCACAGAGCCTTGTCGAGTTCTGGCGTCACGATGTGGACACCTGGCCGGACCTCTGGGAGGCAACGTTGAACCCAATCCGCCGTTGGGTCGAGGTGATCGTCTCACGCGGGGACGACAGCCGGTGGGCGGAGCTTACAGTCGTTGTCCACAAGGAGCGTCTGTCTTCGCCCGATCGCCAGTTTAACAGCACCGGCGCAGCATATCAGTACTTCGGCGGGAACCTGCCTTCGACCGCCGGGGCCGTCGAGGTTACGCCCGAGGAAGATGTGTGGCTCGACCTCGGTCGGGATCCGGCCATGGAGGAGTGCCTGCTCAACGCGATAATCGAAAGCGCCGGATTGGGAGCGAACCCGGAGCTTCCCACTGAAAGCGGTTGATCGATTCGCACAGGAGCATCCAGTCGAGCCGGCGGATGCGCTTGCTGTGCCGTAATTCCGCCGAGTGAAACTCAGTTCAACACTCGGTGTGTAACGAATCTACGACGTCAGGTGGACCCGGAGCCCGGCGATGCATCCTTCCACGACAAAGGTGGTAGTGGTTGTCTTGACATTGAGTCCGGGCTTCCTCCACGCCGAGCCGGAAGAGGCCTCCGAGGCCTATGAAATCACAGCGGCTGCGATGGTGCCGCTCCTTCCCTCGCAACTCGGCGTCTTCATCACGACGCACCTGGATGCCGTATGTGTGACCGCCACCGTCGGACTCGAGGACACTTCATCAGGCGCTTTTCCTGGAGATGTCGGTTGGCATTACATCATGCTGGATGCCGCGACCCGGGAAACCGACGCAGCATCGATGCGGGCGGCTGCACAGGCGTTCCCGCACAAACGCTCGGTGGCTCGCTCCCTGTTCAAACTCAACGACGTACGCGGCGGTGGTTCTCTACCTTGGGTGATTGCGGGTCGATACCGCCTGCTGAGCAAGGCCTTCCGCAATGGTCACCGGGAGGACATCATCAGAGAGGTCGGCATTCTCCTCCATTTCGCAACGGATGCGACGTTGCCCTTTAACACCACCCGCAACAGGGACGGGGTTGCCACGGGGCATCTACGCTGGTCTCTGGAAGATGGGGCGTCAAGAGTCAGCGAGATGAATCGCTCGGTCCGCCATCGGCTTCAGGTGACCCTGATCCACCGGTTGCGCGATCGTCTGACCTACGAAGTCCGTGTCGTACCGGAGCGGTACCGAACGATCACGGCGCCCCTCGATGCGGTGTTCGAGGTTCTTCTGGAATCGCACCGGGCGCTGGAGGAACTTCTGGCCACCGATGCAAATGCGATGACTAGTCTGGGGGTCGTAGATGAGAAGACATTCGTTGCTGAATGGGGCGAGTACTGCGAGCGAGTTACCGATCCCGCAGCCGAGGTTATCGAGTCGCGGTTGGAAGCTGCCGCACTGTTCTCCGCAGGCTTGATAGGGGGAGCGTGGATCGAGGCCGGAAGTCCGGCGCCGAATGGATGGTCTGCGACGACCGCGGTTGAAGATCTAACAGGATCCAAGCCCGATGAGACCACCGAAAACCAAGCCGACACCGTACCCTTCGTGGGAAGTCGGCATTCGACGGTCTTTCATCGTGCCGATTGCCCGCACGCCAAGCGGATCAAACAAACCAACCGCGTGTATTTCAAGACCGCCGAAGAGGCACAGAAGGCGGGCCGCTCGCCCTGTCGATCATGCGCCCCGCTCGGTCCGTAGCGATGTGGAAGGTACGTTTGATTATCGTGCCGACCGGCATCCCTTCACTTTTTCACAGTCTGAGGGGTGTGGATGACGTGAGATCGGCAGCGTGACACATCCGCGGTCGTGCCCGCAAAGGTACCCTCGAGAGCAACCCGTCACCAAAAAAACCGGGTGGGAGACACTCCCCCCAGGGAGCAACTCCCACCCTGTGATGTTCTGCCGTACCTCGGCAACGCTTGCAACAAGCTCCGTCGGCCGCCGTGGCGTTGGCCGTCTCAGGCTCGCAGCACGACTTGCGTAGCCAGGCCGTGCATCAACCTCTCTTCTTGCGGCGTTTCTTCGCAGCCTTCTTCTTCACGGTCTTCTTCTTGGCCTTTTTCTTCTTGACCGTTTTCCTCTTGGCGGTTTTCTTCTTAGCTACTTTCTTCTTGGCGGTCTTCTTGCGGCGCTTCTTGGCCACCTTCTTCTTCACCGCCTTCTTGGCGACCTTCTTCTTGCGTTTCTTCACCGCCTTCTTCGCCGTCTTCTTCTTCTTGGCAACTTTACGTTTCTTCGCCATGAACATCACCTCCCTTCTTGAGTAAAATCGTACACGAACATTACGCTCTGTCAAAATCTTTTTCAAGTGTGGTGGTGTGTGGCGACGGTCAAATCGCGTGAATACCTCCCGACGATGTCTTGCGCATCACCGTGCCAATCCTCCTTCTCACGAACTTGATCCCCTGAACTCACTGACATCGACTTGACATTCCAACAAGACAAGACCGCTGTAGTAGTGACAAATCAGTGGCACTATGACTTTCCCATGAGAGCATCGAAGGCTCCGCGCGGAGCCCATGTCAAGCCGGTGATACCCGGTATCTCGGGCGCTGCTTGTGACTGCCTCGTGCGCAAAAAACCCGAAAAAAAAAGGGGAATCGGCGTCCTCGACCTCGTTGAAGGGAGGATGAACGCTCGGACGATCCATATGATGAGTCTGTGTCGTCTTCGGTACGTGGGACATGCCTCTTCCTTGGCGCGCGATGACGAACAACAAACCCTGATTCGACGGTTGACTGTCATGGACGGCCATAAGTGGGACGCCCACATTTCCAGGATACCATCAGTGGTGTGCCTCGTTGACGCGGTCGATGAGAATCGTAGTGTTTCTCGAGTGCTGATTCGGGGGGCAAAAAAAAATGAATTTTTTTTGAATTTTCTCTTGCCAAGAGTCGGAAGTTTACTCTCGTTGAAGGAATTGGGGGGAGACGGCGGGGCAGGGGACATGTTACGTCGCCGTGCCGAAAGCGATGCCTGAGCCGCCGGAACAATGCTCGGGGAACCGGGAGTAAGACGACAACGCACGTTCGGAGGTGACACTTGCAAGTCGCTTGATGCACCGGGCATCGAGGCTGTTAGCCGTGGTCGTAGCGCCCGTTGTGTGCCTCGATGCCGCAGAGGTCTTCGACACTCTCGGTAACGCAGGGGGAGCATGTAGTCGGGATCAACTGTGTTCGGAATCGCATGCTCGGCCCGGGGGCGGGAGTTTTCCCACCGCACTGCGGCCATGGCATCGAGGTGAGCAGAACTTGTGAGATTACCGAACCTTGATCGAGCGGGATTCCGGGGGCTCTTACGAAGCCGCCTGTAGGGTCAAAGGAGCCGGTTCGCGTACGTCCTGCTGCGGTTTTCGACGTTTGACAACCGCGCGTTCGAACGGGGTCTTGGGCTGCTTCGGTTTTTGCCGGGTTTCGTGCGTCATCCGCATTGCGGTCTGTGCGTTGGAGACCGCTGTTCCCCAGTCAAGGCGTTCCGCGCGCGTCAGCAGCCTACCAAGCCTGGGGCTCATCCGTGCCGCCTTGGTGCGCTCCGGGCGCGGTCCGGTAGTGACGAGTCCTGAATCAACAAGGCGGGTCAGGATGCGGAACAGGACGCTGCCCATTTCAGGTGTGATGATCCCGAGTCGGATCTCACGGTACAGGCGATCCATGGCCTGGCCGACGGCTGCTATGCTCGTGAGCTTGCGGAGGTAGCCGTCCGGAAGGTGGCTGAGACGTCGGCGGCTCTGCGCGGCTTTCGCAGCCATCTTCCGTCGTCTCTCGGCGGTCATCTCCGGATCGTGAAAGAGGCAGAACTGCTTGCCCGGTTGGATGCGTCCCCGGCAGCGTGTGCCGGTCTTGGTTTGTGCGACGCATCGTTTGTCAAAGGGCAGGCGTTGGCTCCGAAGAGTGACACCGTTGCTCTCCGGATCTGAGGGACGCTGGTTGTTGCTCGGTGTTTTGAGGGCTTCCCAAAGCAGCATGGTCTCTCCTCCTATCAGCCGCCAGGCGACTGGTGTTCAAGGAGCGTGCTAGATTCCACGCCGACGGTCGTCCCTGATGCGTCGGTTCGATATCGATTGATAAGACTCGAGGTGCGTGATCCGTCGCGTCACCTTTCCGGCCTGTTGCCGGGTCGAGCATGACCACCCCTGCCGGGAGGATCTCCACAATGCTGGCTATCCAGACCGGACCACTCCGGTCGCAACCCGGCAACGGGAACCCGCGATTCTACGAAGACGCACACAGACAGCAACACGATATGTGCGCCGTTGCGTGATTTGCTTCTTGCTCAGTTTTTCAAGAAGGTGCGCAAGCTATTGCTATTCAGATGACTACAGGTTTTTACACAGAATAATCACAGGGTCGGGAAAATCGATAGAGTGCGCGCCGTTTCAAGCCACGAACCTGTGAAATGCGAATCTTTCACAGATGCCGTTAGTCGAAGCGCCACAAGCCGGCGTTGTGGGCGGCTTCGTAAGCAGCTTCGAGTTCCGAGTGACTGGGTGGTCGGTTGATCTCGGCGTATCGAGCCGAGCCGGCGTTTTTGCCTGAGGTAGAGCGGGTTCCGACTTCGTGATCCGGATGGTATTGAGCCATGATGTTGACGAACGTATCACGCGACAGAGCGGCAAGGAAGCGGAATATCTCCCTCGACTCGTCGAGCAAGCCTGGCATGACCAAGTGACGCACAAGCAAACCCCGGCAAGCCAGGCCGTCAGGTGTGAAACGAAGGTCTCCGACCTGTCGATGCATTTCTCGAACCGCTTCGCGAGCATGCTGGGGGTAGTCCTTGGCCTTGAGCAATCGTGCCGAGGAACGCTTCGACCAGAGCTTGAAGTCGGGCATGTAGATGTCCACCAGGCCGCGCAGCAACGTCAGTGACGACAAGGCATCATAGGCACTGGTGTTGTAGACGATCGGCAGGCTCAGCCCACGGTCAATAGCGATCACGAGAGCTTCGACAACCTGCGGGGCCACATGCTCCGGCGTCACCAGGTTGATGTTGTGGCAGCCGTGCTCCTGGAGGTCCATCATCAGATCGGCGATTCCGGCGGCGTCGAGCTCGTGCCCGTGCCCCTCGTGTGAGATGTCCCAGTTCTGGCAGAAAACGCAGCGGAGGTTGCAGTTTGCGAAGAAGATTGTGCCGGAACCGCGCGATCCGCGCAGGCAATTCTCCTCGCCGTGGTGGGCGCCTGCCGAGTTGACTCGGGCGTGGCGACCAGTTCGGCAGAACAACGTCTCGCCCGCCATCCGATCGACCTTGCAGTTGCGAGGACACGCCCGACAGCACGCGAGTTCCTCGTGGGCTGCGGCCACGCGGTCGTTCAGAGTCAGCCGGACGGCTTCATCGAGATAGGCCGGAACAAACGACGGTACGACAAAACGTTTCGCATCGCTTTCTGTCATGGCAACGGCTGAGCAAGGAACTCCCGCATGTATAGCACCGATCCTGCGCGTGCCCCATGGTCGCATGGAGCCTCGGTATGTCCGGCCGAGGAGCCCGTGCCACATCCTGGCGGAATGTCTGATGGGTCGAGGTCAGTTGATCCAGGCGGCCTTGCGGACGCCGATCCCGATGACCTTCTTGCACTTCGGGCAGATGAACAGGTATTCGGCGTTGACGGCATCGACCTGTCGCCAGTGCACTTCCGCAAGGCGTTTCTCGCAGTGTGGGCAGAGAGGGTCGTAGTCGGCCTCTTTCGACGCGAGTTTCATGGTCATAACACTCGGGCTCCTCAGTGTTGTCGGCTCGATTTACCGGCGGCAGCACGACGCGGCGCCGTCCTACGAGGTTGTGAACGCCTCATGTTATCACGGATCAGACCCGGCGGGCAGACTCGGCCCGTTCGCTGCGAGCATCCCCCACAGCCCCGCGCCGACGACACCGGCATCGTCACCGAGGATTGCCGGTTCCGGGGTCGGTGTCCCTTCGGGTTTCTGTGAGCCCGTATGCCGCAGCCTGCTGGCCATCAACTCCAGCAGGCAAGGCAGCCTTTCGGCGACGCCACCACCGAGGTATAAAACTCGGGTACCGAAGTGCGAGGCCAGTCTTGCCAGCACGATCGCCAGCGCATCGGCCACGTGCTCCAGAAGTTGCGTCACAGGCCTGTGGCCTTGTTCCCATGCCGCCTGGATCCCGTTGAGGTTTGTCGTGCCGATTAGTTGGCGGGCGGCCAGCTCTATGGCGGGTCCGGAGGCGATCGTTTCGAGGCAGCCCCGTCGCCCACAGGGGCACGGCAGCGCTGACTGGCCCGTGTCGGCAACCAGCAGATCGAGATGGTCACGGCGATCGACGTCGAGCCGCTGCACGTGGCCGTCAATCACGGCACCGCAAGCTACGCCGGTGCCGAGACGCAGATGGACGAATCGACCGGGCCTGGGCCTGCGCGCATTGTATTCACCCCATGTGGCTGCGTCGGCGTCAGTAAGTAATGCGGGTTTGCGACCGAACCGTTTCGCCAGCATATCGGCCAACGGGAGGCCTTGGAGAAACGGCAGGTTCAGTGATCGCACGACTGTGCGCCGATTGCTGTCGAGCGTGCCCGGCACTGCGATTCCGGCCGGTGGGACGGCGCCAGGGTTGACCGCCGTCTCCCGCTCGATCGTCGCGGCGGCGTCGGCGAGCCAGCCGACCAAACGATCGGCGTCGGATAACTCGGCCGTCGGTCGCTGACATCGAGCCCGGACCAGCCCGTTTGGATCGATAGCGGCCACGCGTGTCTGCGTGCCTCCGACATCGATGCCGATTGCGATGGGTGCGGAAGATTGCGTCATGGTTCGAGAAGATCCTGGAGCAGGTTCCTTTGGCCAGGGACGCGGTAGCCGGAGGGAACTCCGGAGTACTCGAAGGAGCATTTCCCGTTACACAAGGAAGTCATACCCTCGACGCGGTCAGCCGCCGCACTCGAGGAATCAGGTGCCCTCGAAGCGCGGCGCGCGAGGCGCTTTGCGAATCCCTTTTCGGTCGGCCGACGGGGTCGAGCCGCTCGAACAGCGAGTTGTAGGCAAAAACGGCGAAGTGTCGTGTTTGCCTGACCGTGCGATTGATCTGGTTGATGACCGTGGTGCCGTCTCTCTTATCGGCCATGATGCCCATGATCACCGGCACGGTCCATTGCCGGTGTGACCATGAGTCCAGCCTCTTGCCGAAGGTGTCGGCGTCCTTCGCGTAGTTCATGGGATAGACGGCGTCGAGCAGCCCCTCGGCGATCCAACGAGGTGCGTCCTGGAAGTGACGACGCCTGGCTTCGTCGGGCGATGGGCCGACGGCGGCGCTGAGCTGCGCGCGGGGTTTCACCTCGCGCATCATGCGGCGGATATCTCTGACGAGCTGTGTCACGTTTTCGGTGCGCCATGCGTTCCAATGCCGAGGTGCCGTTTCCGGCGTGCGGCCTGTCGCTTTTCTGAACAGGGCAAGCGT